>CAZOWU010000135.1:0-6177 GCA_964583735.1 uncultured Halobacteriales archaeon
CCCGGGGCTGGGGACGGTCCCGGACCCGGGGCTGGGGACGGTCCCGGTCCCGGGGCTGGGGACGGTCCCGGTCCCGGGGGAGCCGGCGCCAGCCCTGGGGCCGGTGCCGACGCGGGTGGAGCCGCGGGCGGGTCGGCCACCGGGACCGACACCGACAGCCCGGAGGAGCGCCCCGGTAGCGGGCCGGGGTAGGCACTGTCGGCGCAGGTGGCGAACGGCTCTGAGGCGAGTGGAGCCGTTCCAAACCGTTTATACTCGGGGATAGACAATCGAGGGACATGCCACGAGAGCAGACCGAGGTCCGCGACCTCGACGAGGGGAGCTACGTCATGATCGACGGCGTCCCCTGCACGATCAACTCTTACAGTACGGCGAAGCCGGGCAAACACGGCAGCGCGAAAGCGCGTATCGAGGCCGAAGGCGTCTTCGACGGCCGGAAGCGCTCGCTCTCCCAGCCTGTCGACGCCAAGATCTGGGTCCCGATCATCAACCGCAAGCAGGGCCAGGTCATCAACGTCGACGGCGACGAGATCCAGGTGATGGACCTGGAGACGTACGAGAACTTCGTGATGCGCGCCGACGGGGTCGACGCCGAGGCCGACGACGAGATCGAGTTCCTGGAGTACGAGGAGCAACGGAAGATCGTCTGAATGTTTCCGGGGGCAGCGACCGACCGGACCGACGCCGACTACGCCCTCGTCGGGGCGCCGCTCGATGCCACGACCTCCTTCCGGCCGGGGACCCGCTTTGGGCCCCGCGAGGTCCGTCACGCGGCCGGTGGCTTCGAGGACTTCGACCACCAGACAGGCCACTCCTTCTCCGACCTCGCCGTCCACGACCACGGCGACGTCCGTCCCCGCGCAGACGTCGACGAGTACCTCGACTACCTCCGGGGGGCGCTCGCCGACTACGCGGGGGAGGGGACCGTGCCGCTACTGATCGGCGGCGAACACACCGTCGCGCTGGCGGCCGTCCGGGCGCTCGACCCCGACGTCGCGGTCGTCCTCGACGCCCACCTGGACCTCCGGCAGACGTACGCGGGCACAGAGACGAGCCACGCGACGGTCACCCGCCGGCTGCTCTCGGTCGTCGACGAGGTCGTCGTTCTCGGCGCTCGGGCCGGGAGCGAGGAGGGGTGGGCACGGGCCGAGGAGGGCGACGTGACCCTCGTGGTCCCCGATGCGGTGAGCGAGTGGGAACCGGACCTGGCGGGAGAGGTCTACCTGAGCGTCGACATCGACGCGGCTGACCCGGGGTACGCGCCAGGGACCGGCACGCCGGAGCCGTTCGGGCTGGAGCCGGCGACGATGCGTGATGTCGTCCGGAGCGTCGCCCCCCGCGCGGTCGGGTTCGACATCGTGGAGGTCAACGACCGCGACGACGGGCAGGCGGCGACACTCGCCGCCAGACTCCTCCGCGAGTTCGTCTTCGCACACGCCGCGAGCGGACAGGGCAGTTCGTGAGACGCGGCACAGGACCCCGCTCGTCCGGACGGGCGTGGCCTTTTTGCCCGGAGACCCACTGCCTGCGGTATGGACCGCCTCTCGTCGTGTTACTTCTGTGGGACGGCGCTCGACGAGCCGCTGCAGGACTACCCGCTGGTCGCCGGCGACACCGGTGAGCACGGCGCCCTGGTGACGCTGTGCCCTGGCTGTCACCACAAACTCGAGACGGTACTCGACGTCGTGGTGGGAGAGGGTGAAGACCTGCCCGCGCTCGAGGACGCCAACCGGGCCGTACTCGAGGGAGAGTCGCCTGCGGCGCTGACAGAGCCAGACGATGGTGGGAGCGGGGCCGAGCCGATCGCGTTGGGTGACGGCGAGCAAAGCGGCGGCGAGCAAAGCGGCGGCGAGCAGGGCGGTGGTGCGGGGGATGGCGGCGCGAGCGATGCGGAGCGCGTGAGTGACGTAGACGGCGCGAGCGGGGCATCCAGCGTGGACGGAGACAGGGACACCCCATCGACGGCCGCGACGGAGGGGGAGAGAGACGACCCGGTAGAGCCCGACGTCGAGCCGCTGGAGGTCGACCGAATCGGTTCGGAGACGGCCACCGAGGCGGCCGCGGGCGAGGAGTCGAGCGCGGAGACGGCTGGAACTCCCCACGACGCTGACCCGGAAATCGGGACGGACACCGACAGCACCGAAACGGACGCTGAACGCCCCACGGCGGCCGCTGACAGCGGCAACGCCGACGGGACGGAGGCAACCACCGGCGGTGGTCGTGACACGGCGGCAGACAGCACTGAAGCCGATGCTGCGACAGCGAGCGACACCACGGACGAGCGCGGGGGAACGGACCCGGACAGAGAGGTGACGAAGACGGTCTCGGCGCTGGAGTACAACAAGGTAATGCGGCTGCTCCAGAACCGGGAGTTCCCCGTCGACCGCGCGGAGATCGAGGCGGTTGCCGCCAGCGCGTACGAACTCTCCGAGAGCGAGTGCGCTGCGGTCATCGACATGGCAGTCGACCGGGGGCTGGTCGTCGAACGGGACGAGCAGCTCGTCCAGCCCGACGGATAGAAGGGCAACGGCGCCACAGGCGGAGACATGCACTGTGGCGACCTCTGTAACCGGCTGAACGACCTGCTCGACACCGCGGCCTACGCCGACCTCGACGCCAGCGCCAACGGGCTCCAAGTTGGCCGCCGAGACGGCGAGGTCGAGCGGGTCGCGGTCGCAGTCGACGCCGCTGCCGCGACGGTCGGGGCCGCCCGCGAGGCCGGTGCGGACCTGCTGGTGACCCACCACGGCCTCGTCTGGGATTCGCTGGAGCGGGTGACCGGCCGCGACTACGACCGTGTCACAGGCCTCGTCGAGGGTGACCTCGGCCTGTACGTCTCACATCTCCCGCTGGACGGCCACCAGGAACTCGGCAACGCCGCCGGCGTTGGGGACGTGCTCGGTCTGGCGGAGCGCGAACCCTTCGGGACCATGGGGCCGGAGTACATCGGCCAGCGAGGCCGGCTTGCGGAGCCGGCCGCGGTCGGTGAACTGCAAGAGCGACTCGAGGCGGCGCTGGATACGGGCGGCTGGGACATCCAGGTTCTCGACTTCGGCCCCGAGGCCGTCGAGGACGTCGCCATCGTCACCGGGAGCGGGGTCGACTGGCTGGACGAGGCGGTCGAGAACGGGGCGGACGTACTGGTCACCGGCGAGGGCAAGCAGTTCGCCTACCACGAGGCCCGCGAGGCCGGGGTCCACGTCGTGCTGGCGGGCCACTACGCCACCGAGACCTTCGGAGTCCGCGCCCTCGCCGACCGGCTCGAGGAGTGGGGGCTGGAGACGACGTATATCGACCACCCGACGGGGCTGTAGAGGGAGCGCACGGTGTCGCTGTCGACGAGGGACCGCACGGCTTTAGCCGGCTCGCGGTCCATGCCGAGACATGACCGAGGACAGCCGCGAGGCGTTCGACCACGACCCCGTCGCACACGCGGAGGCGCAGGCGGGGATGACTGTCGGCGAGCTCGCCGCGGAGTACGGCTCGGCGGGCTTCGGAGCCGGCGCGCTCCACGAGGCCGTCGATATCTACGCCGAGATGCTCGAGGACGGCGTGACCAACTTCGTCGGGCTGGCGGGTGCGATGGTCCCCGCGGGGATGCGCCAGGTCGTCGCCGGCCTGGTTCGGGACGGCCACGTCGACGCCCTCGTGACGACGGGTGCGAACCTCACCCACGACACTATCGAGGCCATCGGGGGCCACCACCACCACGGCGAGGAGCCCGCCGAGGAGAAGCGCCGGGCCCACGACGAACAGCTGCGCGAGGAGGGGGTCGACCGCATCTACGACGTCTACCTCCCCCAGGAACACTTCACGGCTTTCGAGTCACACCTTCGCAGCGAGGTCTTTCCCGCTCTCGCCGAGGAGGGGACAGTGAGCATCCAGCGGCTGACCGAGGAACTCGGCCGGGCGAACGCCGAGACGAACGCGACCGGAGACGGCACAGACGGCGACGGCGTCGACGCCGACCCCGGCATCGCGGCTGCAGCATACGAGGCCGACGTGCCGGTCTACTGTCCGGCCGTGCAGGACTCGGTGCTGGGGCTGCAGGCCTGGATGTACGGCCAGACCTCCGACTTCTCGCTTGACGCGCTCGCGGACATGGACCGGCTGACCGACCAGGCCTCCCACGCCGACGAGGCCGGCGCGCTGGTGGTCGGCGGCGGCGTGCCGAAGAATTTCGTGCTCCAGACGATGCTCGTCTCGCCCGATGCCTACGACTACGCGGTCCAGCTCACGATGGACCCGCCACAGACCGGCGGGCTCTCGGGCGCGACGCTCGACGAGGCCCGCTCGTGGGGCAAACTCGAGCGGGCGGCCCGGAACGTCTCCGTCTACGCCGACGCGACGATCACGCTCCCGCTGCTGGTCGCAGCGGCGCGCGAGCGGGTCGGAGAATAGCGTTCAGCGCCAGTCCGCCGGGATTGCTGCGGGCTGGCGGCGGTCGACGACGAAATAGACGACCAGCAGGACGACACCGACGCCAGCAACGACGAGGAAGTTCGTGTTCAGCGCCCCGAAGATACCGTCGACGAGCGCCCGCGCAGTTTCCACGACGAACTCCTGGTCGGCATCCGCCAGAGCCTCCTGGAGGAGCCGGTCGACCTCGCCGCTGCCGACCGTTCCTGCGAGGAACCCGAGTACGCCGGCCACGAGCAGGCTCGCGCCCACAGCGCGGGCGGCCTTGCCGACCGAGTGTGAGACGAACAGGATGAGCAGCGCCAGCACCAGGGCCACGACCGGAAGGGCGGTCCCTGCGGTGCCCACGAGCTGGACGGTGTCCCGGGCCTGGTCGACGGCCTGGCGGTCGCTCTCGGAGAGTCGGTCGGTGATGTCGATGGTGTCCTCGACGTCCCCGCTCACCTGCTCCTGGGCGTACCGGGCGACACTCCCGTAGAAGCCGTCGGTGGCGGCCTCGACACGCTGGCGGAACTCCTCGTGGGAGAGGTCGCTGGTGAACCCGAGGACGAATGTCGTCTCCAGCCGGAAGATTGACTCCTGGAGGTATGGCGGGAAGCCACTGACTTGCGGGCGGGTGTTCTCGATGACCGACGCGTTGACATCGTCCCGGGTGGCCCCAGTCCGCTCGAGAACCTGGCTGTACCGGTCCTGGATCTGGCGGTAGGTTTCGCGGTCCTCGTAGGCGCGTGCGAACTGGTCCGGCTCGATTTCTGTCCCCGGAAGCGAGAACGCGTCGGCGAAGGCGTCCTGCTGGAGCAGGTCGACGACCGGTGTTTGTTGGAGTTGTTCCTCGACGGTCGGCTCGATGTTCCCGGTGATCGGCGTCGTGTCGATAGCCAGCACTAGGTCAGACCGTTCCCCTTTGAGGTAGGCGTAGAACCGTTCGAGGTTGGTCGAGATGACGTCGCTGACGTAGGGTTCGGTCACGAGGTCATCGACCGTTGCCCGGATGAGGCCGTCGGCGTTGGGGATGTAGCCGCTGCCGTCGAGCGCACCAGCCTCATCGACGATGGCGTCCTCGGCCTGAGTCTCGAACTCCGCGGTCGCGTCCGTCTCTTCGAGGGTCCCGGTCACGTAGTCGGCATCGAGAGCCGTCCCTTGGGCGGCGAAGACGCCGCTCGCGGCAACCACGCTGAGCACCAGCAAGGCCGAGAGAAGAAAGACCCCGACCCGCCGGGCCGTCGACGGGCTGTCGTCGGCTGGCGGCGGACCGCCGCCGGAACCTGCGGGAGTGCCGGGCCCGCCGGACTGACCAGGACCGCCTTCGCGGCTGCGCTGCCGGCCAGAACCGCCGCCCTGCCCGAGCGGGTCCCTGCCACCGGATCCCTGTGCCTGTCCCGGCTGGCCGGCATCGTCCGGCTGCTGTCCCTGGTCAGGCTGTTGGCCCGGCTGTCCGCCGGACTGCGTCTCTACCTCTGGTCGGCCGTCCAGTGGCCCTCCCTGGCGGCCGCCCCCGGCGGCCACGACCTGGACGGCATCGCCGACTGGCTGTTCGTCTGACGTCACGTTGTAACTGGATTAATACACAACTACTTAGGTCGTCTGGCCGACATCGTCGGGTCCAGTCGGGGTTAGGACACTATTACTCGCGCTATCCGTCCCCGTTCGTCGGAACCCTCTTGAGCGATTGGCCGGTATCCCCGCCTGGCCGATGACGAACCGTGTGCCCCGAGCCGCGTGACCGCGCGGCGATGACGAGCCCTATGAGTGCCGAGG
>CAZOWU010000136.1:0-6135 GCA_964583735.1 uncultured Halobacteriales archaeon
GTGAAAGCCGACGGCGCACGGGCTCGCCTCCTGAAGGCTCCCGGTGACCACGAGCCCCAGGTGCCCTCTTGTGCGGACACGGTGGTCCCGGTGGCGAGCGTCCACGCCGTGGGCGAGCCCCTCACCGAAGAACACGCCCACCGGGTCGACCGGGTCGCGGCGCTAACCGGCCGCAACCGCGGCGAGCGGATACGAGTCACGGACGTCGCAGCGGTCCTGGCAAGCGAGTGTGGCGGGCTGAAGGATGTCCCTGCCGGGGCGACTGCCGTCCCGCTGTTGAACATGGTCGACGACGAGCACCTGGCCGAGACAGCCCGGCGGGTCGCCGCGAGCATCCACGACCGTGCCGACGTGCCCCGGGTCGTGCTCGCGGAGATGCGCGCGGCAGACCCGGTGGTCGGTGTCGTCTGATAGTGAGTACTGCGAATAGTTTCACCGACGGTGTCGAAAGACCCCGTCTCAGCGGCTCTCATCACCGAGACGGACCGTCACGGCGGTACAGACTCGCAGTACTCATACGGTCGTGCGTACTTCCTTTCGAGACCACGAAACAGAAGACGGGCTCCGTGGTCCGAAACGTCGATTCTCCCCGAGACTGCTGAAATTGCGTACGCACGACCGTATCACTATGAGACTCACTCGCCGCGGAGTACCTCGGCGGCGGCCTCGAACTCCGCGCGCGTGTTCAGGTTCTCGAACGTCTCCGGCGTGGCGTGTTCCTCGACTTCTTCGGCGCCCACCAGCACGTACTCGAGGTCCTCGAGCGGGGCGATGATACGCCCCTCGCCCCGCGCCAGTGCCTCCGCACACGCGTCTGCCATCGGCTCGGCCCGGTAGACTGCCTGCGTGGGCTGGAACCACTCGTCAGGTCTCGGGACTGCGGCGTCGTGACCTGCCGCGCGCTCGAAGAGGTAGTCGACAAAGCCGGGGTCGACGAAGGGCATATCGCAGGCCACGGCGGCGGCGTACTCGCTGTCGGCGGCTCGCAGCCCGGTCATGATACCGGCCATCGGCCCGCGGTCGGGTTCGGGGTCCTCGGCGAACTCCGGTTCGGGGTCGAACCCTTCGAGGGCGGCTGCGATGGCCCCGCGCTGGTCGGGCCGGCAGTTGACCACGAGTTCCTCCACGACACTCTCGAGGCGGTCAGCGACCCGACGAACCAGCGGCGTTCCCGCGAGGTCGGCAACAGCCTTGTCGCGGTCGCCAAAGCGGGTCGACCGCCCCCCGGCGACGATGACGCCAGCGTGCATCGTCCGAAATTTCGCGCCGGCAGTAAAGAGGCTTGGCCGCCGCTGGCGGGTCGCCGCGGCCGCGGCCGGGGGCGGGACACCACCCCCGACCCCGAGAAATGTGGGGATTTTTGAGCCAGCGGTGCATCGTGTGGTGGCATGTCACACACGCCAGGGGCGACCGGCGACGCACCGGTCCTTCGGGTCGCGGCACGCCCGCGCGGCGGCGGGGAGGTCTTTGCCACCGCGCGCGAGGCGGTCGGGGACGCCCGGGTCGGGAACGTGCGGGTCGTCGAGACCGGACCGACCGGTATCGAGGGAGTCGACCCGCTGGTTCTTGCGACTGCCGGCGAACGAACGTCGTTTCTCCCCGACCCCAACCGGGAGACAGTCCGGGAGGCCGTCGAGGAACTGTCGTCGGGTGACCGTCCAGCAGGCGAGTGGCGCGTCGACCACGACCCCGACCGCCGCACGCTCCCGCAACCCCCGACGGGGCCGCTGTCGGTGGGGAAGCGGCGGGTACTCGGTCCCTGCGGGTGGGTCGACCCGACTGCCCCCGCCGACCACACCTTTGTTTCGCCTGACCGGGACGCCGGCGACTGTCTCGCCGGTCTGCTGGGTCGCGGGCGGGGCGACGCCGTCGTGGACGAGCCCGCGAAGGAGGCCTGGGAGCGCGCACGCGAAGCGGAGGGCGAGCCGGTGGTCGTCGTCAACGGCCACGAGACCGACGACCGGCCGCGCGCGGACCGGACGCTGCTGGCCGGGGCTCCCCTGACTGCCCTCGATGGCGCGGCGGCCGTCGCGGCACACGTCGGCGCGACAGAGCTGGTCGTCTACCTGGCTGAAGGCGACCGACGCCTCGCCGAGCTCGTTCGGGAGGCCGCCGACAGCGCGGCTGAAGAGCTCCCGACCGAGCCCCGGGTGGTCACCGGTCCCGACGAGTACCGGGCCGGCGCGCCGACCTGTGCCATCGAGGCAATGGAGGGTGCCGACCGCATCGAGCCCAGGCTCCAGCCCCCCACGCCGGCAGAACACGGCCTGTACGGCCGCCCGACGGTCGTCCACACACCCCGGACGGTCGCGCAGGTGCGGGCAGCGCTCGCGGAACCGGAGCGGTTCGACTCCCGCACCCGCGACCCGGGAACGCGGCTGGTGACCGTGACGGGCGACGTGGCCGCACCCGCGACTGTCGAACTGGAACCGGGCAGCCGGCTGAGCGAGGTGAGAGCCGCCGTCGACCTGGAGGGGCCGTACAAGATGGCCTGCGTCGGCGGGCCGCTTGGTGGACTCACCCGCGACCTGGCGGTGGGGCCGGGTGCCCGCTCGCTCGCGGCCGCCGGCCTGGGGACCGACGGGGTCGTGGAGCTGCTGACGGAACGCCGGTGTGTCGTCGCCACGGCCGGGCAGCGGGCCCGCTTCGCCAGCGAGGCAAACAGCGGGCGCTGTGTCCCCGGCCGCGAGGGGACCGAACAACTGACCGCCCTCCTCCGGGACGTCTCCGAGGGCGACTACGACGCCGAGAAGACCAGGGAACTCGGGCGGGTGATGCGCCGGTCGGCGAACTGCCGGATCGGTGCCCACGCGCCCCGGCCGGCGATGACCGCGATGGACGCCTTCGGCGCGGAGGTCAGCGCCCACGCGGATGGCCACTGTCCCGCCGGGGTCTGCGAGGTGGACCGATGAGCTCTGACCCCGTCCCCGGAATCCCGGACGTCGAGAACCCTACCCGGGAGACGCCAGTCACCGCCGACTTCGAGACCGGCACCGCCAACGACCCCGAGGTCGGGACCGACGAGCCGACGACACTGACTGTCGACGGCGAGCGCGTCTCGGTCTCTGCGGGGTCGACCGTCATCGACGCGCTGTGGCGGGCGGCGGGCGTGACCGTCGACGCCGGCACGGAGGGGCTCGCCGACGGGGGGACGGCAATCGACAGCACGGCCGACGTGGCCGCGCTGTGTCACTACGACCGCGAGAGCGACGCGGCGGAGAAGGTCGGTCCGCGCAGCGAGTGCCGGACCTGTATGGTCGAGACCGACGCCCACGGGCTCGTCCCGGCCTGCTCGTTTCCGGCCGAAGAAGGGCTGAACGTCCGGGTCGACACCCCCGACGCCGCGGAGGCGCGGTCGGTCAATCTCGACTTGGTGCTCTCGAATCACAACCTCCGGTGTACGACCTGTAACGGGAACGGCCGCTGTGAACTCCAGGAGACCGCCATCGACCAGGGCATCGACCACCCCCGATACGGCGTCTTCGACGAGCGCGACGCCTACGAGCCGGTCGACGACACCTCTTCGTTCATCCAGGTCGACCGCAACAAGTGTATCCTCTGTAACCGGTGTGTCGAGGCCTGCAACGACGTGCAGGTCGAGGGTGTGTTGCGGGTCGAGGGCTCGGGGTCGGACACCCGCATCGGCTTCCAGTCCGACGCAGCGACCATGGACGACTCCGACTGCGTCTCGTGTGGCCACTGCGCGACGGTCTGTCCCACGGGGGCGCTCACGGAGAAGGGGATCGGCGGCGCGACCACACTCCCCATTCCGGGGTTCAGCCAGCGCAACTCCGTCGGCGACGTGCTGGCGGGCGAGCGTGCGGAGACTATCGACGACACCGTCGCCCCGAACCGTGGCTCCCCCGGCGGGCAGGAAGTCGGGGGTGGCGACCACGAGCGCGTCGTGGAACCGGAGGAGGGAGCGGTGGCTGGCCTCCTGTCGGCGGCCCGGTCCTGGGCCGGCGACGCTGCGGGGGCCTTCGGCCGCCGGGCCACGCTCGCCGGCGAGCACGCCGCCGAGAATCTCGCCGCCAGGACGCTCCCCGAGGGACTGCTGTTCGACGTGGCGACGCGGGTTGCCGACCTCCGCACGCGGAGCATCGAGACCGAGGAGACGACCTGTGGGTTCTGTGCCGTGGGCTGCCGGGTCGAGATGTGGGGGAAGGACGGCGATACCCTGGGCGTCGAGGCCGTCGACGACCCCGCTGACGCGCCCGCGAACGACTTCTCGACCTGCGTCAAGGGGAAGTTCGGCCACGAGTTTGCCAACAGCGACGGCCGGCTGACCGAGCCGATGGTCAGGCGAAACGGCGGCCTGGAACCCGTCTCGTGGGAGGAGGCCCTTGATTACGTCGCCGACCGGCTCGAGGCCATCCAGGCCGAGCACGGCGTCGACGCCGTGGGGGCGCTGGCCTCCTCGAAAGGGTCCAACGAGGAGGCCTACCTCGTCCAGAAGTTCGCCCGGCAGGTGCTGGGCACGAAAAACGTCGACAACTGCGCGCGGCTCTGTCACTCCTCGACGGTTGCCGCCCTCCAGCAGACGATGGGGTACGGCGCGATGTCCAACCGGATCAACGAGGACATCGGCGAGGCCGACGCCTACCTCATCACGGGGTCGAACACCACCGAATCCCACCCCGTACTCGCCACGCGGATCAAGCAGAACGTCCGCGAGGGGGCCGACCTCGTGGTCTTCGACCCCCGGAAGGTCGGCATCGCTGAGCACGCCGACCAGTACACCCGTACGCGGCCGGGCTACGACGTGGCCTGGCTCAACGGCCTCGTCCGGGAGGTCATCGCACAGGGCTACCACGACGAGGCGTTCGTCGAGCGCAACACGACCGGGTTCGCCGACCTCCGGGAGAAAGTCGAGCCCTACACCCCCGAGCGCGTCGAGGAACTGGCTGGCGTCCCCGCCGACGACCTCAGGGCGGCCGCGGAGACGCTCGGGACTGCCGAGACGGTGGTCTTCGGCTGGGCGATGGGGATGACCCAGCAGAGCTACGGCACCCAGAACGTCCTGGCGATGGCGAACTTGGCGCTCGTGCTCGGCCAGGTCGGGAAACCCGGCGCGGGCGTCTCACCCTTTCGCGGACAGAACAACGTCCAGGGCGGGGGCGGTGACATGGGCACCCTCCCGGGGAGCCTCCCGGGCTACCAGAACCCCGGCGACGAGGCCGTCCGGGAAAAGTTCGCCGACGCCTGGGGCGTCGAGCCCCCCGCCGAACCTGGACTGCGGGTCCCGGAGATGCTGGACGAAGCGCGCGAGGGAAACCTCCGGGGGATGTACGTCGTCGGGGAGAACCCCGCGCTCTCGGAGCCGGACATCCAGCACGCCGAGGCGGCGCTGCGGGCGCTGGACCTCCTCGTGGTCCAGGACATCTTCATGACCGAGACCGCTGAACACGCCGACGTCGTCCTCCCGGCGGCCACCTCCCCGGAGAAACACGGCACCTTCACCAACACCGAGCGACGGGTCCAGCGGGTGCGCCCGACCGCCGACCCGCCCGGTGACGCCCGCCAGGACTGGGAAATCACGCAGGCGCTTGCCCGCCGGCTCGGTTACGACTGGGACTACGACCACCCCCGGGAGGTTATGACGGAGATCAGCGACCTCGTCCCCATCTACGGTGGGGTCAGCTACGAGCGCCTCGAGGCGGGCGACCAGCACGGCCTCCAGTGGCCGGTCCCCGACGCCGACCACCCCGGGACGCCGTACCTGTACGACTACGAGGACGGCGAGTTCAACTTCGAGGACGGGAAAGCCCGGTTCGTCCCGGCCGACAGCGGCCACCCCGGTGAGGTGCCCGACGAGGAATTTCCGCTCACGCTCACCACCGGACGGGTGCTGTACCACTGGCACACCGGCCAGATCACTCGCCGGGTCGAGGGGCTGATGGGCCACGTCGGCGAGAGTTTCGTCGAAATCCACCCCGACACCGCCGCGGACGTGGGCGTCGCAGACGGCGAGTACGTCCGCGTCGAGTCCCGGCGTGGCGACATCGTCGTGTGCGCCCAGGTGACCGACCGGGTCGGCGAGGGGACGCTCTTTATCCCGATGCACTTCGCGACCGGCGCGGTCAACAGGCTCACCGGCGAGACCTTCGACCCGCAGGCCGGCATCCCCGAGTACAA
>CAZOWU010000137.1:0-6114 GCA_964583735.1 uncultured Halobacteriales archaeon
AGAACGCCTTCGCCGACAAGTACCGCCGGCTCTACCGGGCGCTCGACCTCGTCGAACCACACCTCCGCGAGGATGGCCAGGCGCTCGTCTTCGTCTCCTCCAGACAGGACACCGTCCGGGCTGCCGAGAAGACCCGCGACGAGTTCGCCGAACGGGACGTTCCTGTGAGTGCCCGCGGCGACTACGACTTCCACAACGAGGCTGCCGAACTCGACAACGACACGCTCCGACAGTCCGTGCTCGACGGCGTGGGCTTTCACCACGCCGGCCTCTCGCGGGCGGACAAGGAACGCGTCGAGCGGTGGTTCCGCGAGGACCGCATCGCGGCGCTGTTCTCGACCTCGACGCTCGCCTGGGGGGTAAACCTCCCCGCCAGGTGTGTCGTCATCCGGGATACCAAGCTCCACGACCCCCTGGAGGGAGAGGTGGAGATGAGCCCGCTCGACGTCCTGCAGATGCTCGGCCGGGCGGGCCGGCCGGGCTACGACGACACCGGCTACGCCTGGGTAGTCTGTCCCCCCGAGGACGCCGACCGGTACCGCCGGTTGCTCCGGGACGGCGAGCCCATCGACTCCCGGCTGGCCAGCGTCGAGGGCGACCGCGACGGCCGGTCTGGTGATGCTGACGTGAGCGCCAGCGACGGCGCACACGGTGACGACGGGAGCAACGGGAGCCGCCAGGACCCACCCCCAGGGGGAAACCTGGCGGTCCACCTCAACGCCGAAATCGCGCTCGGGACCGTCGGGGACGTCGGCGACGCGATGGACTGGCTGGAGACGACCTTCTACTACGTCCGCGCCCAGCAGGCTGTGGGCTACGTCACCGGCGAGGACTTGCGCGCTCGCGTCAGCGACACCCTCGAGTGGCTCGCCGCGGAGGGCTTTATCGACGTGGACGAGCTGGCCGTCGAACCGACCGAACTCGGTCGGCTCGCGTCGGACTTCTACCTGCGCCTCGAGACCGCCGTCCGCTTTGCCGCGCTTGCTGGGACCGACCCCGGCGAGTTCGAGATGCTCCGGGCGGTCGCCGGCGCCGTCGAGTTCGACAGCGTCAGTGCCCGCTCGGACGAGACCGACGCTATCGACGCCGTACTCGGCGAACGTGCCGCCGACCTGGCCGACGGCCCGCGGAAGGTGCTCGCCATCCTCCGGGCGGCGATGGACGGCTCGACGCCCGCCGCGCTCAAAAGCGACGCGTGGATCATCCGCCAGAACGCGCTCCGGCTGCTGGGGGCGCTGCGGACCGTCCTCGACCGCTTCGATGGCGCCGAGACAGCCAACCTCGTCCGCCGGGTGGTCGCCCGGGTCGAGACGGGGATCAGCGCCGACGCGGTCGGGCTGACCGCCATCGAGGGTGTCGGCGCGACCCGCGCTCGCACTCTCGCCGAAACCGGCCTCGAAACCCCCGAGGACGTGGTCGAGGCGGGTGTCGACGGCCTCACCGCCGCGGGGCTGGCGGAGGGCGTCGCCGAGCGCGTCCTCGAAGCTGCCCGCGACCTGCCCGTCGTCGCGGTCGACTGGGGTGAACTCCCCGAGACCGTCGGCCGCGGCGAGCGCTCGATCCACGAGGTGACCGTGCGTACGACCGCGGGCGCGGCACGCGCCGGCCTGCGCGTGACCGTCAACGGGGTGGAGATGACCGCGAAGGACAGCTACCTCGGGGCGACCGAACTCCCGGTCGCGCTCTTCGGTAGCGACACGGACCGTCTCGCCCTCGCCGTCAGGGTCGCCTTCCCCGACCTCCCGCTGCCGCCGAGTGTCCACACCTGGACGGTAACTATCACCGGCTGAGAGTGACCGATAAAGCTTTTTGAGCCGTTTGCAGCCGCGATGAAACGACCCGCCACCCCCCGTGAAGAGTCCGAATTCGCCGGCTACGCGGGGAAAACGGGGTGAAATCGCGCTAGCGGTCGACCCCCTATATGACGGTAGGGGGACACGGCTTGACGTGAGGAGACCTACTATGTCGAACGCGTCCCCGCCCAGATTGCGGCGAGTCGGCGGCGGCACTGTCCGCGCGTCGGTAGAATCGGTGGTCCGAGCAGCCGGTTTCTGGGCGGCAGTGACGATTCCCTTCGTCATGCTCGTCGTGCTGGCGACCGGCGGCGCACAGCGCCACGCCCTGGCCTTCACTGGCCTGCTGGCAGCCAACCTTGTCGCGCTGTTCGTCGGTCGGAACTACGACCGGTAGATAGGCCTCCTCGTATCGACTCCCGAACGCCACGCCTGCGGGGCCGCTCCACCCCGCCTGATCCTGCCTTTCAAGTACGAAGCCGGGACCACCCGGCACATGCGCGTCATCACCGGCCGCTGCACGGCCGCTTTCGACGGCCCCGGTTCCCGAACGTCCCGGCAGCACGGCGACTGTGTCGTCCTCGTCAAGCCCGACGACACTGTCCTCGTCCACGACATCCGTGGCTACCAGCCGGTCGCCTGGCTCACCCGCCCCGACGCCGTGACGGTCACCGACGAGGCCGTCGTCGCCCAGGACGGCGACCAGCACCTCCGGGTCACTCGCCACGAGACGACCGCCCGGGAAGTCCCCGCTGGGCCGGCCGGCGTCCCCGTCGGTGACTGCCCCGACTGTGGCGACCGACTCGTCCGCGCCCGCGGCGACGTCTCCTGTCCCGGCTGTGAAACCAGCTACGGGCTGCCTGCCGGCGCGACCGTCCTCGAGGAGACCTGCGAGTGTGGGCACCCGCGGCTCCGTGTCGCACGCGGCGGGGAGTTCGAGGTGTGTCTGGACCGGGACTGCGAGTCGCTGGACGAGCGGGTCCGCGAGCACTTCGACCGCGCCTTCGACTGTCCGGCCTGTGGCGGCGACCTTCGGGTGCTCCGCCGGGGTGGGCTTATCTTCGGTTGCGAGCACTACCCCGACTGCGAGACGAGCTTTGCCGTCCCGCAGGGGGTCCACGACGGGACCTGTGCGTGTGGGCTACCGGCCTTCGAGACGGGGTCGGGGCGGCGGTGTCTCGACGGGGGCTGTGGCTGCGCCCGTTGACCGACCGGGGTCTGACGACTCATCGTGATTACTGCGATTGTTCCCGTGACCGGGTCACAGATATCGGCGTGTCACGGTATGTAGCACACAGTTTGCGTTGCCAGAGCGGTAGAGACTCGCAGTAATCAGTATCAGAGGTCCTCGCGGACCGTCTCGGCCATCGTGGCCATCCGCTGGTAGTGTTCGTAGTCGTTGCGGATGCCGTTGGTGAGGTAGACGAAAGCCAGACCGCGGTCGGGGTCACCCCACGTGTTACAGCTCCCGAAGCCGCCGTGCCCGAAGTTGCTCTCGGGGGCACTGATCCCGTAACTGTCGGGAATGGCACCGCCCTTGCCAAAGCCCAGCCCGTACTGGAAGTAGCTGTTCTCGCTGTACTGGACCGATACCTCGAGGCTCGTGACCTCGTCGACGACGTCGCTGCTGATGAAGTCGGTGCCGCCGATGCTGCCCCCGTTCAGGTAGGCGGCGTAGAACCGCGCAAGGTCCCGCGCCGGCGCCTGGCCGTTCGCGGCGGGGACGATACCGCGGTGGACCGATTCGCGGTTGAACAGTCCGGCGACCGCTGCGTTGTTGTTTGGATCGGGGGCGCGCCCCTCCACGAGGTCGGGGTTGGTGAAGCCGGCGAACTTCGCAGTGTTGTCCTCGACGCCGCTCGGGAGTCCGATGTACGTGTCCTCCATCCCGAGCGGCTCGAACACGTTCTCGCGGGCGTAGGTATCGATAGTCTGACCCGAGGCTTGCCGGACGAGTTCGCCGACGATCCACCCGTAGCTGAGCGTGTGATACTGGGCTGTCGACCCGGGCTCGAACTGCACTTCGGCTTGCTCGACGCCCTTTGCGAGCGCATCGGGGTCCCCCCACTTCGCGTACTCGCTGTCGACCGCCATCTCCGGCATTCCGGTCTGGTGCGAGAGGGCGTGTCTGACAGTCCCCTTTGCCTTGTCGGTGCCCTCTTGGGCGTACTCCGGCCAGTGCTCGACGATCCGGTCGTCGAAGGACAACTCCCCCTGGTCGACGAGATGGTGGACACACGCCGCCGCCAGTGGCTTGGTACACGAGAAGATGAGGTGACGGGTGTCTGGCGTGTCTTCCCGGCCGTTGGGGCCGGTCGTCCCGGACGCCATCTCGACGGCCAGCTCACCATCCTGGTACACTGCGAGCTGTGCGCCGTGGTGGAGCCCGGTCCGGGTGTGATACTCGAACACCCGCTTGATCCGTTCCATCCCCTCGGGGGTCGCTCCTTCGGCCTGCTCGACCGGTCCGTCCTCGACCTCTGTCGGCGTCGCCGTCGTTGTCGGTGTCGCTGTTGCCGTCGTGGCCGGTGTGTCTGTCCCCGTACTCGCGCCACAGCCGGCGAGCGCGTTCGCGCCGACGACGCCCATTGTCGCGAGCAGTTCTCGTCGTCCTATCTCCGTGCTACCGAATAGCATGGTACGTAGATTCTCCCGACATTGATATATTTTTATGAACCCCGTGTCCGTTCTGCCCTGCCGGTCCGGCTCGCGACCCTGGTTTCTATGCCCACACGAGACCAACCGTTCAAAACCAAACGCTGCACTCCCGTACGCCTCCGCCCCGCCTTCGCGTTCACGTCAAGCGTGCTCTCGCCCACGGTCCTCCCGAGATGTCGCCGGGTGGGTCGATGTGGCCACGGAACGTCGCGGGTGCCGACCGGCCGGTGTTCGTCATACGGTCGTGCGTAATTCTTTGCAAACCCACGAAGCAGAAGACGGGTTCCGTGGTCCGAAACGTCGATTCTCCCCGAGACTGCTGAAATTGCGTACGCACGACCGTATCAGATACCGGAACGGGACGTATCGCCCGACCGTGAGGGTCGTTTCGAACACTCGACCACGGACGATGACCGTCGACTGTGCGACCTGAGCGGTCGGTGTCCGCCGACGGCGAGCCGTGACCGCAAGGGGCTTTGGCCCGCCGGCCGTCACTCGGGCATGGACGCGACGTTCGACGGCACGGCCGTCCGGGGGGAAGGGGCTGCCCGCGAGCAGTTCTACGACGCCCGGGGGTACGGCCGGCCCGACGACGGCGGGGTCGTCCTCGCGCCAGTGGAGGCGGCCCACCTGCTCTTCCGCGGGGACCTCGACACCGTCGTCGACCGCCGGCCCACAGGCAACGGCCGTCAGCTCGATTTCCCCGCTTTTCTGGACTCGACGGCCGTCTCGGAAGTCGACTTCTTCGTCTACAAGGACCTGCGCGACCGGGGGTTTTATCTCTCGCCCGCCGACCGGACCGGGGCGGCTTCGACTGGCAAGTTCGCGGTGTACCCGCGGGGCAAGGGGCCCTGGGACGACGCGGTGGCCTACCGGGTCCGGGCGGTCAGCGAGCGGGCGACGGTCGACGCCAGGGCGCTGCGCGGCCTGGCCGACACTGCCGGCGACATGGCATCCGACCGCGGATCCGACGACCCGGAACCCGGCTCCGGAACCGGCGACGTGCCGTCCGGATTCGGGGCCGGGACAGCGGGCGTGCTGGCAGTAGTCGACGAGGAAAGCGAGATCACCTATCTCGAACTCGACGCGCCGACCCTGTCGGGGTCGACCCACCACGACATCCCTCCGGTCGAGGGTGACCTCCTGGCCGACCGGGTGCTCGTCTGGGACGCACCCGACCCGCTGTACGGCCGGGCCTTCTACGGCCAACCGCTTGACGACGGCGTCCAGCTCTCGCTCGTCGAGGCGGCCTCCCTCGCCGGGACGGGCACGCTGACCGTCGATGGCGGGGAGACGGCAGTCGTCGAACGGGGCCGGGCGGTCGAGGGCGACCGGTTCGACCGCCGGCTGCGGGCCTACGGCGCCCTCCGGACGGCCGGTATCGTTCCCAAGACCGGCTTCAAGTTCGGCGCCGACTTCCGGACCTACGACGACGTTGCTGACGTCGAGGACCTGGGCCACTCCGAGCGGCTGGTCCGGGTGCTCCCGCCCGAACACGGCCTCGCCCCGCGGGACCTGGCGCTGGACGTGCGCCTGGCCCACGGCGTCCGCAAGCGGATGGTGTACGCGCTGACGGGCACCGACGGCGGCCTGACGTGGCTCTCTGTCGACCGGCTGACGCCGTGACTCCGATGAAAACCGTTATGTCGCTGGTGACGGTTAC
>CAZOWU010000138.1:0-5955 GCA_964583735.1 uncultured Halobacteriales archaeon
GTCGATTCTCCCCGAGACTGCTGAAATTGCGTACGCACGACCGTATGAGCGCAGGTGAGTGACGCACGCTGCTGGCCACACAACTGTGTTGCTGTCCAATCCACAGCCAGTGGGCCGCTCACGGGGCGGGCTCACAGCGGGTGGTATCTCGCGGGGACAGGGCCGGCAGCGTGTCGTGTACCAGCCCCGGAGGAGCGGTCGTTACGCAGCCCCGGCCTTCCGCCACCGGAGCGCGGCGTACAGGGTGGTTGCAAGCAGGACGGTTCCAGCGACGAGTCTCTTGTTGAGTCGCATATCTCAGTATGAGCGGCCGCGGTTGTTAAACCAGCAGCCAGTGTTTCCGAGTCGGCAACACCGCGCCCTCGGAAACGACACGGTCCGGCCCCGGCCACCGGTATTCCGGGGGAAATCTGATGACGAGCAGCCTGCCTGCCCCTCAAGGAACACGCTTCGAGACCGGTGCATCTGTCCGGAGCACATCTCGGCTGCCGGTGCGAACCTCGAGTCGTCCTGGGATATCGCACGCTGGCACGACGAGGTTGAGGCGGAGATCGAGTCGACAGCGGTGGACCACACGTTCGTTCGCCCCGTCAGTCACATACAGAACCTGCTCGACGAGGCGGAGACGATTCGGTCGGAGGGGTTCTTCCGACGGGCGACACCGGCCGATACCAGGAGCAACGCCGTCGACAGGCGCGACGTCGCACGCGTCGCTGCCCGGGCGCTACCGATTCCGACCACCGCGGGAAGACGGACAAGCCAGCCGGGCCAGAGCCGGTGACGCTCAGTCAGATGGCGAGCGAACTCTCGGACGTGACCGGACACCCAGTCGAGGTTCGGGAACGCGCTCCCCAGGAAGCCAGAGCATCTGTCCTGGAGGACGGCGCACCCGAGTGGCTCGCCGACGCGATGGTCGGGCTGCAGGTCGCGTTCGAAACGGGGGTCACAGACCTGAACAACGACCACGTCGCTCGGGTAACTGGCCGGAATTCACGGTCCTTGTGACCGTTCGCCGACGACCACGCGGAACTGTTTGTCCCGGAGGAGTGACCGCAGCGTGTTGGAACTCCGCCTCGGCTGTGTCCGTTCCACCCAACACCTCGGGCGCTTCCCGTTAGTCGTCGGACGCTGCCCGCTCTTGCACGCCGAGAACTCGTGGGACGAGCACACCCCTTCCTCGAACTGCGTCCGGGCGGTGAGAACCGGTGTTACTCAAACGAGTTTCACAGGATCGTCTCGATCCCGGGTCGAAGACAGCGTGAATCTGGCACAGATTCCCGCTCAGGGAGGTATCCAAGTCCAGTTCTCCCGTGAGCGGTAAATTTCAGTTCACAGAGATAATAAGTGGGAGACAGCCGTCCGTATTGTTGAACCGAAATGGAACGAAACATCCAGGTAGTGGCCGTCTGTGGCAGTCTAGCTGCCGACAGCGTGACTCGCGTCGCGCTCGGGGACGTGCTGACAGCAGCAGAAGCCAAAGGTGCACAGAGCACGCACATCGACCTCAGGGAGTACGACCTTCCGGCATTCGATGCCGACAACCAGGACGCAGGGGATGCCCCGGAACTTCGTCGCCGCCTCCGGGAGGCGGACGCGGTAGTTCTGGGGACTCCGATGTACCACGGCTCGTACAGTTCGCCCCTGAAGACCGCACTGGACTACAGCGGCTTCGACGAGTTCGAGGACACGACCGTCGGGGTGCTCGCCGTCTCCGGTGGGTCCTTTCCCACACCGGCGCTCGAACACCTCCGGGCAGTGGTCCGGGCGCTCGATGCGTGGCCGCTCCCGCTCGACGTAGCTATTCCGGATTCACACGAGCAGGTCAGCGATGACACCCTCGTCGACGATGCTCTCCGTGACCGCGTGTACCAGCTCGGAGCAGAACTCGTCCAGTACGCGGAAGTCGCACAGCACCCTGCCATCGCAGAAACGACCACCCCTCACCCACACGCGGACTGAACCACACCCATGTCGACGTCAACTCCCCGACAAGAGAAAGTGCACTCGAAAAACAGTCAGGCGTGTCCCGTCGTGCAGGCGCTGGACGCCGTCGGAACGCCGTGGCGCCTCCAGGTCCTCTACGCGCTTCGCGAGTCGGAACTGCGGTTCAACGAACTCAAACGGGCGACCGGTGGCCGGTCCAAGACAGTCTCGGATGCACTCGAGGTTCTCACCGAGCGAGACCTGATCGCGCGACGGACCGAGGAGGCAGCGCCGATCGCTGTCTTCTACCGGCTCACACAGAAAGGCCAGACACTTCTGGACCACCTGGACGACGTGAGTCAGTGGGCCGTCGAGTGGATGGACGAGGTGGAAGACCCTGACGAGTTCTCGACCCGGCTCAGGTGAGCCTCCTGTCGCGGATCATCGAGTGCCACTGACAGACCACCGGCCCGGGAGTTATCTGGCTGGGTGGAGAACAGGCGGGGTATGACCGGAGCGGCCGACGACCAGCAGCCTGGCATCGAGCCACAGGACGCGTTTCAGCTGTTCAGCCACGAGTTACGCCTCGAGATCCTGTTTGCTCTCTGGGACGCCCCCGAGTACTCCCTGACGTTTTCGGACATTCTGGACGCCATCGGTGAGCGGGACTCCGGGAAGTTCACCTACCACCTCGAACAACTCACGGGCCAGTTCGTCACGGAGATCGAGGGGAAGTACGTCCTCCAGTATGCCGGTCACCGTGTTATCGATGCCATCCAGAGTGGGGTCTTCCACAGGTCGCCGACGGTCTCCCCGCACGACGCTCCTGGGGCGTGCACTCGCTGTGGCGCGACCCCGATGTTCGAGTACGAGGACCACCTCGCGACGGTCTTTTGCCCCGACTGCGAGGCGAAACTCGTCGAGTACCCGTTCGACCCCGGCGGGTTCCAGGACCGGACGCTCCGAGAGGCAATCCGGGCGTTCGACCGACGCACGAAATCCAAGTGGCGACTGGCATCCAGCAGCGTCTGCTTCGTCTGTGCGGGCCGCGTCGCGGTCGAATACACCGACTCGGCCGCAGCGATGGACCACCACGACCGGTACGACGAGTTCTTCGCGGCCGACCACCCTGCCCTCTTCCATCTCAGCTGTCAGAACTGTAGCTTCTACAGCTACATCCCGGTCGGGACCCGGCTGCTCGACGACACGGCAGTCGTCGGCCACCTCCAGGCCCGCGGGACCGACACCACCGACCAGCCGCTCTGGGACCTCCCGTTCATCACCGATGGCGAGCACGTCACCGTCCGGAACCGTGACCCCTGGAACGTTCTCGTCGAGGCACCGACGCCCAACGGACGGCTCGCCGTCGAACTCGACGAACACGCGACGGTGAGTTCGGTCACGATCGGGCAGTGACTCCACCACCCCAGGTACGGTCCGCCGTACCTGGTTTCGTGTAGCGTGTCTGAGATATTTGTGGGAGGGGGCTGTAGGCCGAGACGCGATGGGCGAGACTCTCAGCGACCGGCACATGTCAGCACAGACTTCGAACGACCACACCGTCGGCCACGGGAGGGGGTAACGATGGGACGACTCGTCGACGGGGAGTGGGTCGCGGCACCGGAGCGAGGCCACGACGACCAGGGGTTCGACGACTGGGTCGGGCAGTCTACCCGTGGTGAGAGTCCGGACTACCCGGCCGAACCGGGTCGGTACCACCTCTACATCTCGCGGGCGTGTCCGTGGGCCCACCGGGCCGTTCTCACACGTCGTCTGAAGGGACTCGAAGACGTAGTCTCCGTGGACATCGTCGACCCAGTACGGCGGGACGACGGGTGGGAGTTCACGCCGTCAAAACAGACGTGCACGCCCGACTCGGTCAACGGGTCCGACTACCTCCGCGAGGTCTACACCCGGGCGGACCCGACGTATTCCGGTCGCGTTACCGTCCCAGTGCTCTACGATACCGAAACCGACTCGGTCGTCAACAACGAGTCCGCGGACATCGCCCGCATGCTCGACGGGGCCTTCGGCCAGTACGCCACGCGCGACATCGACCTCTATCCCGCACCCAGGCAGGACGAGGTCGACGCCATCATCGAATCGATCCACGAACAGGTCAACCTCGGCGTCTACCGGGCAGGGTTTGCCGACACGCAGTCGGCGTACGAGGAGGCCGTCGCGGACCTGTTCGCCGCGCTCGAACGGTGGGATGGGGTGCTGGGTGAACGCCGCTTTCTCGCGGGTACCGAGCTGACGCTCGCGGACGTCTTCCTGTTCCCGACACTCTATCGCTTCGATGCGGTGTACCACACCCACTTCAAGTGCACCCGCAAGCGGCTCGTCGACTTCGAGAACCTCTGGCCGTATGCCCGCGAACTCTATCAGCTGTCGGGCGTCCGGGAGACGTGTAACATGGAGCACGTGAAGGCCCACTACTACCGGAGCCACGAGGACATCAACCCGACTGGACTCGTCCCGGTCGGGCCTGCGGTCGACTGGTCGACTCCTCACGACCGGACGCGGCTCGGTGGCTCGGTGCCGACCATCGTGGCCTCCGAGGGATGACCGCCAGAGTGGGCAGCGACTGATACTGCCGGCTGTACCTTCGTGACGCGGCCAGCAGTGCGCTACCGGCCCGACGTGTGGCCTCTTTACGGCTGTGTCCGTCTAGTCGGCTGCCGGGGTAGATTGCGGACGCCGCCGTCGCCACGCGAGAGCGAGACCGAGCGCTCCACACGCTGTGGCCACAGGAGTACGGCGGCAACGCCGGAACGGTTCCCGGGCAGACGGGGGGCGTCCACGGGTAACTATTTAGGGCCTCACCCGGGTCGGTAGGAGTATGACTGCTGAGGATGACTACGAAACGCGCATCGCCGACGAAGAGGCACTCGCAGCCCATCTCGAATCGGTGCTCGGCGAGGCGGCCACCTACGCCGTCGAGCGACACGAGGGCGGCCACTCGAACGAGACGCTGTTCGTGACCTGGGGCGACCGCGACCTGGTCGTTCGCCGGCCGCCGCCGGGTGAGACGGCCGACTCCGCCCACGACGTGTTGCGGGAGTACACGGTGCTGTCGGCACTGCAGGACACCGACGTCCGCACGCCGACCGTGGTCCACGCCTGCGAGGACGAGTCGGTGATCGGCAGCGAGTTCTACGTGATGGAGCAACTGGCCGGTGACGTTATTCGCGACGAGGAGCCCGCCCGGTTCGGAACGCCGGCACACCGCGAGCGGCTCGGTGAGGAACTGGTCGACGCGCTGGCCGAGGTCCACCAGGTCGACTACGAGGCGGTCGGGCTGGCAGAGTTCGGCTACCCGGACGGCTACCTCGAACGTCAGGTTGACCGGTGGTGGAAGCAGTACGAGTGGGCCTTCGAGGTCACCGAGGAGGTCCGGTCGATCCCGGCCGTCGCCGAGGTCGGGGAGTGGCTCGAGGACAACGTCCCCGAGGCCCCGACCCACACGCTGGTCCACGGCGACTACAAGCTCGACAACGTGATGTACGGGCCCGGGACACCACCCGAGCTCGTCGGGGTGTTCGACTGGGAGATGAGCACGCTTGGCGACCCGCTCGCCGACGTCGGCTGGCTGTTGCACTTCTGGCGCGACCCGGATGACCCGGGCCCGCGCGAGGGCGACTCGGCCCCAGCGTTCACCGGGCGGGAAGGGTACCCGACGCGTGAGGAACTCGTCGACCGGTACGAGCGACGGACCGGCATCGAGTTCGAGAACGCGCGGTTCTACCGGGCGCTCACAGCGTTCAAGATGGGGGGGATCGGGGAGATGTTCTTCCGCCGGTATCTGGAGGGCAACAGCGCCGACCCGACCTACCCGCTGATGGAAGAGCAGGTCCCGCGTCGCGTTCAGCGGGCCAGGGAGTTCATCGACGCCGACGACGGCGAGCTCGTCTGCTAGTGATTGTTGTCGTCTTTTATGCGCGCTTGCCGACCCCGATGCGGGCAATCGCCGGGACATCGGGACAACAATCACTATGAGTGGTAGGGGCCCTCCCGCGACCGCTCCGCTGT
>CAZOWU010000139.1:0-5941 GCA_964583735.1 uncultured Halobacteriales archaeon
GTCCCCCTCGCTGACAGCCGCCGCGAGCGGCGAGGGGTCGAGTGTCCCCACCACGGCGAGGGCGGCGAAGGTCCCCAGGACTGGGGCCGCGGCGACCACCCGCCGGTCCGCGTTGAGCAACACCCACAGCTTCACGCGGTTCCCGCCGCCCCGTTCGCGCATCGTGTCCGCCGGTTGCTCGTTCTCGGACCCGCCCATACGTCCCCCGGACGCGGAGCGCGAATAAATCCGTTCCCGGTGGCTGCAGCCCCGAGCGGGCGACGGCCGGCGGCAGCTATTCGCTGGGCGCCGCAACGGTCGCGCCGGGGTGGAGTCGGCAGGCCGCGGCGTCGTAGCCCGCGTCCGAGAGCCCGCTTCCCAGCGCGAGGACGGTTCCCCCCCCGACCGCCATCGTTGCCGACCCGTCCGCTGCCGCAACCTCCTCGACGACGCCGCGGGCGCGGTCCGTGAGCAGGCCGGTCTCGCGGACGAACCGCCGGGAGGCCTCCATGAACGTCGACAGCGTCGGTTCGCGGACGACCGCCGAGAGCGCGCGCTCGCCGGCCGTCGTCAGCTCCTCGGTGTCCTCCAGGACGCTATCGCCCGACTCCCCACCGAAGACGTGGTACTCCACGCGGGCTGGTTCGGGGATCCTATCGACGACGTTCTCGTGGGGGCCGCCGGGCTCCAGCCGGACCGGTGCGCCGCCGTGGGCCGCCCCGACCACGTCGCCCCGGCCCGTCCCCGCCTGCACCTCGGCGCCGTGGGCGACCGTCACGAGTTCGTTGAGAGAGAGCCCGCGGTCCAGAGCCCGATTCGTCGCCAGCGCGGCCCCGAGTGCCATCCCGCCGGAGACGCCCAGCCCGACCCCGCGCGGGAGGTCGCTCGCCCCGCGGACCGCGACGCGGGCCTCCAACGCGTCCAGCACGCGGTTGACGGCTCCCAGTTCGACGGAGTCGCCGTCCAGCTCTACCGAGCGTTCCTCGGCCGGGCGGACGGTGACGGTCACGCCGTCCGAGAGCGAGAGCCCCGCACCCCGCGAGCCGGCCGTCGTCGGGTCGTCGTGACGGTCGACGGTGGCGAAGCCGGCCGCGTGGCCGGGGACGAACGCGCGTGCGACTCCCTCCGTTTCGCGGCTGCCGGTCATACTTTGCCCGTGGCGGCCAGCGGGCATAACGGTTGATGCAATATCCGGGCGCGTCCGCCCCACAGCTCATGTCTCACGACGTACCACAGCGCATCGTGCTGACCCACTCCGTCCGACGAGCTCCCACTCGAGGGGCTGTGGCCTCGCCTACGGCGAGAGCCGCTGCCGGTCTCGCGGGAACGCCGTCGGACTCCACTCCGTCCGACGAGCTCCCACTCGAGGGGCTGTGGCCTCGCCTACGGCGAGAGCCGCTGCCGGTCTCGCGGGAACAGGACGGCCTCGCGGATGTTCCCCAGGTCGAGCATCGTCATCACGAGCCGCTCGGCGCCCAGTCCCCAGCCGGCGTGGGGTGGCATCCCGTAGCGGAACATCTTGGTGTAGTACTCGAAGGCCTCGGGCTCCAGCCCCTGCTGCTCGAACCCCTCGATCAGGTGCTCGTAGCGGTGTTCGCGCTGCCCGCCCGAAACCAGCTCCAGCGAGGGGTGCATCAGGTCGAAACCCGTCGACAGCTCCGGGTCGTCGTCGTGGTCCTTGATGTAGAAGGGCTTGACCTCGCTGGGCCAGTTGGTGACGAAGTAGTGGCGCCCGACGTCCTCGCCCAGTGCGTGCTCGGCCTCCGTCGAGAGGTCGTCCCCCCAGCCGAGCTGCTCGTCGAGCTCGCCGGTGGCGTTGACCCGCTCGATTGCCTCCTGGTAGCTCAGCCGCGGGAAGTCGGCCTCGGGAACCGCAAAGTCCCCCATGCCGAGCGTCTCCAGTTCGTCCTGACAGTTCTCGGCGACACCTTCGTAGGCCGCCCGGACGACCGTCTCGCAGGCGTCCATCGCGTCGGTGTGGTCGTAGAAGGCGGCCTCGAAGTCGATGCTGGTCGCCTCGTTGAGGTGGCGGGGGGTGTTGTGCTCCTCGGCGCGGAAGATGGGGCCGACCTCGAAGACCCGCTCCAGGCCGGAACCGACCATCAGCTGCTTGAACAGCTGGGGACTCTGGTTCATGAACGCCTCCCGCCCGAAGTAGGTCACCGGGAACAGCTCCGTCCCGCCCTCCGTGCCGGTGGCGACGATCTTGGGGGTGTTGATCTCCGTGCAGCCGAGTTCGCGGAACTGCTCGCGGACCGCCCGGAGCACCGCCGCGCGGACCTCGAAGATGGCCTTGACCTCCTCTTTCCGGAGGTCGAGCGTGCGGTTGTCGAGCCGGGTCGAGAGGTCCGCGTCGACTTTCCCCGACGGGTCCAGCGGGAGTTCGGGGTCGGCCCCCGCGACCACGTCGATCGATTCGGGGACGACCTCGACGCCAGTGGGGGCACGCTCCTCCGCCTCGACTGCGCCCTCGACCCGGACGACGCTCTCGCGGTGGACGTCGAGTCCGGTCTGGACGAGGTCGTCGTCCATCTCGTCTTTCTCGAATTTCACCTGGATCTTCCCGGAAGCGTCCCGGAGAATGAGGAAGGCGATACCACCGAGGTCCCGTCTCTCGTGGACCCAGCCGGCGACAGTCGCGTCCCTGCCGGGCTCGGCGTCGGCTGCGTAAGTGCGGTCGTCCATGGACGCGGGTGAGGGCGGCCCGGACTTAAGACCAGTCTTTGCAGAACGACCGGCGCTCGTGGCTGTGCCCCGCGGAGCTACGCGTTCCTGCCTGCTGACAGCAGAACCGGACCTTTAATTATCGCATCGGCGAACTCGGGAGTATGTATCAGGTACTGGTGCCGATCGACAACAGCGTCGAGCGCGCGCTCTCACAGGGAGCGTTCATCGAGAACCTCCCGCGGGCGAACGACGAAGTCGAAGCGACGCTGACACACGTCCTCCAGACCGACGGTTCGGACCTGCCCGAGCCGATGGCGACCCCCTCGCGGGTCGAGTCGGTCCGCAAAGCCCGAGACCACCTCCAGGATGCCGGGGTCAAAACCAATATCCGGGAAGCCAGCGCCCCGCCCGCCGACGGCATCCTCGAGCTGGCCGACACTATCGACGCCGACCTCATCGCGATGGGCGGGCGCAAGCGCAGCCCCGCTGGAAAGGTCCTGTTCGGGAGCGTCACCCAGTCTGTCCTGCTCAACACGAACCGGGCCGTCGCCGTCACCGGCCGCCGCGGATAGCGGTCTCGCCGCTCTCTGCCGGCCGTGGACGATTCAGAGCCGGCGCCGGCCCTCGGCGTCGACGGCCGCGGCGTAGCCGGAGAGCAAAGGCAGCAGGTCGGCCCCCCCGGCGTCGAACTCACCGAACAGCCCTGCCACGTCCTCGACGGCCCCGCCGAGACCCGCGCTCCGGAGGTCCGCCGGCGTGGTCCGTGGCGTGTAGGCCAGCCGGCCGACGAAGCCGTCGACCAGCCGGTCGGCCTCCTCGCGGGCGGTCGCCAGCGCGTCGTCGTCGGCCGTCACCGACGCCCACCCGGCGTCGAGCGCGGCCGGCCACTGCGCGAGACACCGGTAGATGCTGGGCAGCCCGTCGCCGAGGTCGTGACTCTCCCGGACTGCCGCCAGCGTCTCCTCGGCTCCTGGAGGAGTCTCGCCGGGCCCGACCATGGTCGGTTCGCGGCCGCGGTCGCGGTCGAGGCCGGCGGGGTAGGGAGCAGTCGAACCGGCCCCGCCGGCGACGCCGCCGACGCGCTCGCCGTCGAGCGTGCGCGCCAGCGTCCGGAACAGCACCGCCAGCCGCGGGCCGACAATGTCGAACGTCGCCAGCTGTCCCTGGAGCTCGCGGTACTCCGGCGGCCGCAGGCCCAGCTCCCGGCTGTCGTGAACCGGCACCTGGAGTGCCGTCAGGACCGCGTCGCGGTAGTCGACGCTGAACTCGGCGAAGGCTCGCGTGTCGAACACCGGGGTGACCTGCCCCCAGGCGTACCGCAGGAAGGCAGGCTCGTTGGCCATCGTCGTCCGGAAGATCCAGTTGACGAAGGGAGCCCGGAAGGTGCGCTTGACGTCGTCGTAGAGGCCGCGCTGCCAGCCCGTGGCCTCGTGGTCGTAGACCTGCGCGGTCGTATCGAGCGCCATGGTCGACGTACACCGCTGGGGGGCAAAAGTTCGCCCCCGACCAGCGGCCGGGCTCAGGCGGCCTCGACCTGCTCCTGCCACTCCCGCAGGCGGTCCGCAGAGACGCCCTGCACGTCGTCGGCCACGACCTCGGGGTCGAGGTCCCGGAGGTCGTCCAGGGACTCCACGCCGGCCGATTCGAGTTTCTCGGCGGTCGCGGACCCGACCCCGCTCAGGTCCTCCAGGTCCTCGACGGCCTGCTCGGCGCGGTACTCCCGGTAGTTGCAGACCGGACAGCCCAGTTCCCAGGGGTCCTCGCCGTCGTGGACGACCAGTTCGGGCAGGTCGTGCTCCTCGCAGTCGGTGTCGGTCACCTCGACCTCGCCGTTCCGGGGCAGGGGCAGCGAGTACTCGCAGTCGGGATACCGGGTGCAACCGGCCAGCCGCGAGCCCGACCGGAGGTGTTTGACCGCGAGTTCGCCGTCCTCCTGTCTGCCACACTCCGGACAGGCCCCGAGGACCACCTCCTCGCTGTCGTCGGCCTCGGCAGCCGCACACCGCGGGCAGCCGTGGACGAAGGTATCCCGCCCGGCGAGCATCTTCACGTGGTTGGTGTCGTGCTCCTCACAGACGTCCTCGAGCACCAGCGGCTCGCCCGTGCTCGGCAGCGGCAGCGTGAACCGACAATCCGGAAAGCCGTCACAGCCGACGAAGTAGGAGCCGTCCCCGGACTGGCGGACCAAGAGATCCTCGCCACACTCCGGGCAGGGGCCGAGCCGGCGGTCGGCCTTCAGCGACTCTTGGAGGTGCTCGCCCACCGCCTCCTGGGAGGCCCGCAGCTCCTCGAAGACCGCTTCGAGCATCTCCCGGGACTCGGCGGTCACCTCCTCCAGGGTGGCCTCGCCGTTCGCGATGGCGTCCATATCCGCCTCCAGTTGGGCGGTCATCTCATCGCTGACCACGCGGTCGGCGAACTCCTCGGCGGCATCGACGACCGCCTCCGCCAGTTTGGTCGGCCGGGGCGGGTCGCTCTCGATGTAGCCGCGGTCGTACAGCTTCTCGATCGTGTTGTGACGCGTCGAATTGTGGACAATGATACCACCCTCGACCGCGAAATTCGGGGCCGCCGAGTCGACCGTGATATCGTACACGGGGCCGTCGTAACTCCGTTCGGTTACGCCGGTGACAGTCGTCGCAGCCGGCTGTCCGTTTAGCGTCGCGTATATCGAGTTCTCGGCCCCATCAGCAGTATACCGGACCGTCCGCAGTCCGTCTTTGCTCCGGTTGCTCCCCTCGACCCGCTTCTGGACGTATCCGTCAGCACGGAGGTCTCGGACCAGGTCGCTTACCCGTCCCCGAGTGAGGTCAAGCGCAGCCGCCAGTTCGTTGGTCGTCTTCGGCTCGCCGTCGATGTGTTCGAGAAGCCGGCGCTTGTGAGTCGTTACGTCGTAGGACCGTAGTGCATCGAGACCGCGGTAGAATTTTCGGTCGACGGCGACGGAGATGCTGTCAAAAAAGCGTTCGAGGTTCTCACGCCCCCTGATGTGGAGTTCGTGCTGGTCCCGGTCGAGTGTCGTCTCGATGTCCCGGCTGTCGAGCATGTCGGCAACACCAACGAGCAGTTCGTGGTCGGTGTTCGAAATGAACGCCTGCCGGTCACGGGAAACGCGCCCCTCGTCGTCGAACAGCGCACCGATGAAGGCCGGCTGAAGTGGGTCCGGAATGGCCGGACAGCCGTCTTCGGTCGCAGCGTCGCGGATCCTCATCAGGACGCGACCCAGTGCGCCGCAGAGATTGACCTGATACTTGTCCCGGTGGTGTTCTTCGCGACCCGGTCGTTCGCTGACGGT
>CAZOWU010000140.1:0-5938 GCA_964583735.1 uncultured Halobacteriales archaeon
CGCGACCAGCAGGTGGTCGTATGGCTGGTCGAACTCCCCGTCCGGGCCGGCGACGGTCACCGTCCGGGCCTCGGGGTCGACCCCGACGACCTCGTGGCCCGTCCGGAGGTCGATGTCCCGCTGCTCGCGGAACTCCTCGGGAGTCACGGCTACCAGGTCCTCGAGCTCCCCGACCGCCCCTTTCACGTAGTAGGGCATCCCGCAGGCAGCGTAGGACACCCACTGTCCCTGCTCGAAGACGACGACCTCCAGCTCCGGGTTCTCCCGTTTGGCCTTGCTCGCGGCACTCATGCCGGCCGCGTCACCGCCGACGACGACGAACGTCTCACTCATGTCACGAAGTCGGAGCCGGCCGGACTAAAGTAGTTTGTACTGTTCCCAATACTATAGAATACTTTTCTCACAGGCCAGCACGCGTCGTTCGTGGGGGACCGCCCTGAAACGGGTGGGTGAGACAGCGGAGGTCCCCGGGCTTCCATCAGGTGTGGCCCTCGACCAGCGACCGGAGGCGAGCCTCCTCCTGCATTCCGACGAGACGCTCGACCGGCTCCCCGTCGGCGAACAGCAGCAGCGTCGGGACACCCCGGACGCCGTACTCGGCGGCGAGTTCCTGGTCGGCGTCGATGTCGACTTTCGCGACCGTCCCGTCGGTCTCGGCGGCGACCTGCTCGACGACCGGCTCGAGCAGCTGGCAGGGCCCACACCAGTCCGCGTAGAAGTCGACCAGGACGACGTCGTGGTCGGCGACGATACCCTCCAGGTCGGTCCGTCCGTCGACGTGGACTGGCTCGGTCGGGCTCGTCAACACGTCGCCAGCCTCGCCACCGTCGCCGGCCCGGTTGCGGAGCTGTTCCATCTTCTGTTGCCGGATCTCCTCGATGTCCTCGGTCATCGGCCGGTTATTTTGGCTGCACGGACTTAGTCATTTTGTGTATTTCTCACAATATACGGTCGGCCACTGCGGCGGGTCTACACCGCAGTCGAGACGTCCGGGGCGGTGGCGCCGGTTGACGTGCGAGGCGACCGAAAGGGGTTTTCTTACCGCACCCAATACTTTACAGCATGACCGTTCCGATCGACCCGACACAGATAGACCCCGACGACGTCGGCACGAAGGAGGCGACCCTGGAGATGGACCACGAGGCTGCCGTCGAACACGTGCGGGAGGTGTTCACCGACGCCGGGTTCGGCATCGCCGTTGAGTTCTCGGCCTCGGAGATGCTCAACGAGAAGGTCGATGCGGGCCGGGACCCCTACTACGTGCTCGGGGCGTGCAATCCCACGGTCGCGGACCGGGCGCTCGACGCCACGGACAAACGGATGGGCGCCCTGTTCCCCTGTAACGTCGTGGTCTGGGAGGAGGAACCCGGCCGGCAGCGCGTCTACCACGTCTCTATCATGCGGATCGCCCGCCTGGCCGGGATGGCACCCGACGACGAGACGATGGCCGATATCGTCGCCGACACCGGCGAACTCGTCGACGAGGCCTTCGCGAACCTCTGAGGGCTGGTCGGTCGTCACCCCGGTCCCCGCCGAGCACAACTGGAGAGGGTATCGGCGTTCGACCGCGGGCCCAGCCTAACGAGGGAGGTACTTTTGTGCGCTGACCGCCGAGAAGGGGTATGAATGACGTTCGGGTCTGTCTCGTGGGGAAGCGAAGCGGCTGCGAGGACCGGGTCCGGGAAGCGTTCGGTGCGGCCGGCCGGGCCGCGCGGGTGTCGGCTGTCGACACCGACAGGCACGACTGCATCGTGGGTCTGGCAGACGGTGACGGGGCAGCGATGGCGCGGGCGTTGGCGGCCGCTCCGCTCCCGGCGGTGCTGCTGGTCGGCCGGGACGCGGACGCCGGCACGGCAGCGGCGCACGTCCCGGTGGTGCGGGACGGACCGGGGGCCGGGGAGTCGCTGGCGCGGCGCGTCCACGAAGCCGTCGACAGGGCGAGCGCAGACGGGACTGGCACGCACGGGAGCGCTCACACGCCGGCCGCGGACGGGGGCGCAAGCGCGGTCGAACACACGGAAGACCCCCTGGAGCGGATGACCGACGGTGTAGTCACCCTCGACGACACGTGGACCGTCACCTACCTCAACGGGGCCGCTGCGGAGACCCTAGGCACGGACGCCGAGAGGGCAGTCGGCAGGCCCTTCACCGACGTCGCACCCGGCGACAGCAGGCTGTTCCGGCGGGCGGCCGAGACGGCGACGACGGCTGGCGAGGCGGTAACCGTCGAGGATTACCACGAGGTGCTGGAGGCGTGGATGGAGGTGCGGGCCTACCCTGACGAGGACGGCGTCTCGCTGTTCTTCCGGGACGTGACCGAGCGCCGGTCGGCACGCGAGGAGCTGGCGGCCAGCGAGAGCGCGCTCCGCGAGCTGCACGCCACCGTCTCCGACACAGGGCTGGACGCGACCGCCAAGCTGGAGCGGATCCTCGCCGTCGGCCGGGAGCGGCTGGACGTCGACGTGGGGATGCTGACGCAGGTCGAGAGCGACACCTGGCACGTCGAGGCGGTCGCGGGCGAGCATCCGGGGGTAGAGTCGGGCGTCACGCTCCCGCTGTCGGAGACCATCTGCCAGGAGGTCGTCGGCAGTGACGGTGTGCTCGGCGTGACCGAGGTCGACGAGCAGTGGCCGGCAGGCGCCCGCGAGGTCGGTGTGGCCTGCTATCTGGGAACCGAACTCCACCTCGACGGCGAGCCGTACGGAACCGTCTGTTTCGCCGACCACTCCCCCAGAGAGCGCGAGTTTACCGAGAGCGAGACTGCCCTCGTGGAGGTGCTGACCGACTGGGTACGGTACGTGCTGGACCTGGAGCGCGAGCAGGCCTTCGTCGAGAGCATCCTCGATAGCCTGCCGGACCCCCTGTACGCCTTCGACGAGTCCGCCCGGCTGGTCCGCTGGAACGACCGGGTGGTTGCCGTGACGGGGTACGACGACGACGAACTGGCGGAGATGCGGGCGGACGAGTTCATCGCCGAGGACGACCGCGAGCGCGCGCTGCGGGCAGTCGAGCGCGTCAACGACGGCGAGCGGGTCTCCTTCGAGGTCGACCTCGAGACAAAGGCCGGCGACTACCTGCCCTACGAGCTCTCGGGGGCGCCGATCACTGAGGGCGACGAGGTGGTCGGGGCGACCGGCGTGGCACGGGACGTCAGCGACCAGCGCGCCCAGCGGGAGATGCTCTCCGGGCTGCTGGAGGCGACGGGCCAGTTGATGCAGGCTCGGGACCGCGAGGAGGTCGCCGAGGTCGCCGCCACCGCCGCCCAGTCGGTGCTCGGCTTCGACATCAACCTCGTGCGGCTGTACGACCGGGAGGCGGGGACGCTCGTCCCGGCGGCCCGCACCGAGAAGATGGCCGCCGAGATGGGCAACCGGCCGGTCTACGAGGTCGGCGAGGGCAACCCCGGCGAGGTGTTCGCCAGCGGCGAGCCCCGCGTCGTCAACGACGTCACCGACGGCGAGGTCGCCGGCCGGGGCGGGATCCGCTCGATCATGTACCACCCGGTCGGAGTCCACGGGACCATCAGCGTCGGTGCGCCAGAGCGCGGTGCCTTCGACGAGACCGACCAGCAGGTGCTCGCCCTGCTGGCGACCTCGGCAGCGGCGGCCTGCACCCGCGCCAAGCGCGAGCGCGAGGTCCGGGAGGCCCAGCAGCGTACCGAGACCGTCCTCGACCGGGTCAACGGGCTCATCGAGGACACCGTCGAGGTGCTGGTCCAGGCGGTCACCCGCGAGGAACTCGCGGAGGGTGTGGTCTCGGAGCTGGCCGGGGCCGAGCCCTACACCTTCGCCTGGCTGGGGCGGCCGGACGTGGCCAGCGAGACCCTCTCGCCGTCGACCTGGGCCGGGCACGGCGACGTCCCGGCGGACGAACTGGCCTTCGACCTGAACGACGACGGCCCCATCGCGCGGGCCTACCGGACCGGCGAGCCCCAGGTTATCCAGGACATCGCCGACCGCGTCGACGACATGCCCTGCGCGTCGGCGGTACTCGGAGAGAACGTCCGCGCGAGCATCGTGGTTCCGCTGGTCTACAAGGAGACCACCTACGGCGTGCTGGTGGTGTTCGCCGACGAGGCCGACGCCTTCGACGAGCGCGAGCAGGTCGTGCTCACCGCCATCGGCCGGGCCGTCGCCAACGCCATCAACGCCATCGAGCGCGGCCGGATCATGGACGCCACGGAGATCATCGAACTGGAGTTCACGGTCGACGACGCCGACCTCCTCTTTTGCCGGCTCTCCCGGGGTGCGGACTGCCGAGTGGAGGCAGCGGGCACCGACTACCGGCCGGACGGGAACGTCCGGCTGTACCTGACCGCGGAGGGTGCCGACGGGGAGCGCCTGGCCGCGCTTGCCCGGGAAGATTCGGACGTGACGGCTGTCAAGCTCATCGCCGACCACGAGGGAGGTTGCCTGCTCGAACTCACTGTCGAGGACTCGCTGCTGGCGACCCTGACGGAGTTCGGCGCGGTTCCCCGCGAGGTGACCGGAGAGGGCGGGATGACCCGCTTCACTGTCGAACTCCCCTACGAAGGGGAGGCCCGCGAGGTGTTCGAACTCGTCGAGCGGCGGTACCCCTCGACGGACCTTGTGGGCTACCACGAGCGCGAGCGGCCCGTCGAGACCCGTCAAGAGTTCCGGGCCGCGCTCTCCGAGCGGTTCACCGACCGCCAGGAGACTGCCATCCGGACCGCCTACCTCGGGGGCTTTTTCGAGTGGCCACGCGACATCGACGGGAACGAACTCGCCGAGGCGATGGACATCTCGCGGCCGACCTACCACCAGCACCTCCGGGCCGCCCAGCGGAAGGTGCTAGAAGAGCTGTTCGAGTAAGGTGTTGGTCCGGTAGAGCGAGCGGGCGTTGTGGATAGCTACATGCGACTCCGGACTGCGCCCACCGGAGTCGTGGTCGAGAGGTAGGAGCCGGCTTGGCCCCGCACGGAAAACCCTTTGTCGGTCCCCGAGAGAGCCGGAGATATGCGAGACGCCTACGTCATCGGGGCTGGCCAGACCGACTTCGGAGCCATGCCCGAGGAGAGTTACCGCTCCCTGTTCGAGACGGCGTACGACAACGCCGTCGACAGCGTCCCCGACGGGTTCGACGGCGAGGCCGTCGACGAGGCGGTCATCGGCAACCTCGGGGTCGGCGGCCGCCAGCTGGGGCTGCCTGGCCCCGCGGTCACCGAGCACGTCGGCCTCCACGGGGTGCCCTGCTCCCGGGTCGAAAACGCCTGCGCGGCGTCGGGCTATGCCGTCCGGCAGGCCGTTCAGGCGGTCCGCAGCGGGATGGCCGACGTCGTCCTGGCGGGCGGGGTCGAGGTGATGAGTGACATGTCGAGTGACGTCACCAAGTACTGGCTGGGGGTCAGCGGCGAGACCGAGTGGGAGCGCCTGACTGGGACGACCTTCGCGGGCGTCTACGCCCAGATGGCCAGCGCCTACCTCGACCGCTACGGCGACGCCACCCCCGAACACCTCTCGATGGCCGCGGTCAAGAACCACGAAAACGGCGCGAAGAACCCCCACGCCCACCTCGGCTTCGAGTGCTCGATGGACCAGGCCGTGGGCGCACCGGTCGTCGCCGACCCGCTCAATCTCTACCACTGCTGTCCGACCTCCGACGGCGCCAGCGCCGCCCTGGTCGCCAGCGAGGATGTCGTCGGGGAGTACACGGACGACCCCGTGCGCATCGCGGGCGTGGGCGCGGCCAGCGACCGGGTGGGGCTGTTCCAGCGCGAGGAGTACACCGCCGTCGAGGCCTCAGCCCGCGCCGGCGAGGCCGCCTACGAGATGGCTGAGGTCGGGCCCGAGGACGTCGACTTCGCGGAAGTCCACGACTGCTTCGCCATCGCCGAGCTGCTGGCCTACGAGGATCTTGGCTTCTGTGGCCGCGGCGAGGCGCCATCCCTGCTGGAGGACGGCGAAACCGACCTGGACGG
>CAZOWU010000141.1:0-5912 GCA_964583735.1 uncultured Halobacteriales archaeon
CTTCACAGACGTACAGCCGGCAGTATCAGCCACGGCCACTGCTCGCTAGTCCGCGAAGCCACAATACGTCGTCCTCGTCGAAACGCTCGATGCAGGGGACGCGATGGGGATACAGCGTCCGGATGCGGTCGCGGAGGGCGCCGTACCGCTCGGCGGCAGTCTTCGCCAGGAGGACCCCGTTCGGCTCGTCGTGTGCAGTTCTCTCCCGGCGGTAGGTCGAGTGGCAGCCGACACGGTTCACGCAGGCCGCGAGGCGCTCCTCGACGGGTGTCTCGGCGGTCTCCCCGGCCCGCTCGGGCTGGCGGCGATGGAGGCGGTCGGCACGCTCACTCGGCGATGGGGTTGTACGTCCCGTTGATGTCCCAGTCGTGGAGGCAGTGTGGGGTGCCGGTCGGGCGCTGGGCGTCCTCTTCGACGACGACCCACGCCGACTCCTCGTCGCTCCAGACGTCACGTCGGCCACACCGGAGACACTCTCGCTCCGATGGAGGTACGACTTCGACCATACGTGACCGGAAGCGGGCCCCGCTTTTCAATCTCTCGCCCGCCGCTTCGGTCCGGCCAGGCTGACGGTCCGTCGGCTGCCAGCAACGACCGCCTCGTGGCTTCGGAGGGGTCGCATCTTTGATACGGGGGCGTGGCCTACGCCCGTCCATGAAACGCTCGCTCGCCGACCACGCCGCCCGGTTCGACCAGCAGGCACCGGAGTACGATAGCTCGAAAAGCGACGAGTACAAGGCCGCCGTCTCACTGGTCGTCGAGCACGCCGCACCCGACCCCAGCGACGTCGTCCTCGACCTTGGAACCGGTACGGGTGCCATCGCGCTCACACTCGCGGCAGATGCCGGCCGCGTCGTCGGTCGGGATATCAGCGAGGGGATGCTCCAGAAAGCTAGACAGAAGGCCGCCGACCGCGGCCTCGAGAACGTTCGCTTTGGCGAGGGGCGGTTCCGGGAACCACAGGTGATGGAGGCAGACCGTGGAGCAGACGGGGTCGACATCGTCACCTCGAACTTCGCGATGCACCACCTGAGCGACGACGGGAAGCGGGACGCGGTCGAGGTCATCGCGACCCTCGAACCCCGCACGGTCGTCCTCGGTGACGTGATGTTCTTCGGGGAACCCGACCCCGAGGAGCCCTTCTACAGCCCGGACGTCGACGACCCCGCAACCGTGGGGATGCTCGCCGACGCGTTCACCGACGCGGGCTTTGCCCTGACCGCCGTCGAGCGGGTTCACGACCAGGTGGGTGTCCTCGTCGGCGAGCGGGTCGGAATGGGAGACGCCGTGGAGAGCGCCGAGGGACGTGAGAGACGGTGACCCTCCCCAAACACCTCAGACAGCGGTGGCGGTATCTCGCAGTCGGCATCGAATCCTGGCCGGAGGTGGGTGTCGAGCGCGACCCCTTCCAGCGGGCGCTGTGGTACGGCGCACAGAACCTCGTCGGTGACGTCGGGAGCGCCTCGGCCGACCTGACAGTCCAGCGGTTCCGGAACGCCGACGGTGGTGGGGAGGCAATCGTGCGGGCGCGCCGGGAAGCGGTCGAGCGGGCGCGAGCCGTGGTCGCAAGCATCGAGGAGGTCGCGGGCCAACCGGTCGGGCTCCGGGTGCTCGGAATCAGCGGCACGCTGCGTGGCTGTGAAGAAAGGTATATGAGCGGCGGGCCGGTAGCCACTGAGCAGAGAGACGTTACCTTCGAGGGTGCCGACCGGACGGCCGTGGTCCGGGACGGCCGGGCAGCAGTCCGGGTCGACGGCGTACCCGTCGGGGTGACGACGCTCGATATCTAAGTATGCAGGGACAAAACCAACAACAGGCGTACGACCGCGGGATCACGATCTTCTCGCCGGACGGCCGCCTCTATCAGGTCGAGTACGCACGCGAGGCTGTCAAACGTGGAACGGCGAGCATCGGCGTCCGGACCAGCGACGGTGTCGTCCTCGCGGTCGACAAGCGGATCCGCTCGCCGCTGATGGAGCGCGACAGCGTCGAGAAAATCCACAAGGCCGACGACCACATCGGTATCGCCAGCGCCGGCCACGTCGCCGACGCCCGCCAGCTGATCGACTTCGCGCGCCGCCGCGCGCAGGTCAACCAGCTCCGCTACGGCGAGCCGGTCGGCGTGGAGACGCTGACCAAGGAAGTCACCGACTACATCCAGCAGTACACGCAGGTCGGCGGGGCCCGCCCCTTCGGCGTTGCGCTGATCATCGCCGGCATCGCCGACGGCGAGCCAAAGCTCTACGAGACCGACCCCTCGGGCACCCCATACGAGTGGAAAGCCCTGGCGGTCGGCGCCGACCGCGGCGACATCCGGGAGTACCTCGAGGACAACTACAGCGAGGAGCTCGAACTCGATGGCGGGATCCGGCTCGCCCTGGAGGCGCTGGCCTCGGTCAACGACGACGAACTCGCTCCGGAGGGGCTCGGCGTCGTCACCATCGACGTCGACACCGAGGTGTTCTCGGAACTCACCGACGACGAAAAGGAGTCGTACCTCTCCGAGTTCGACCTGTTGGCCCAGGAAGACGACGAGGAGACCGAGGAGTAGCTACGGACTGGCTCCCGGTTCGGACTGAGTACCATCGCCGGACTCGCCGGCGGTGCTCCCTCAATCAGTATTGGCAGCCGTGGCCAGGCCCTCCCCGTAGACCCGCTCGACGAGCAACAGCCCAACCAGCCCGAGGATGATGACCGTGTAGGAGATGGCGACCAGGGTCGCGTCCTGGGCGGAGGCGTACTCACTGGTCCGGAAAATGATGACCTTCCGGACCATCGCGATCACGCCCGTGTAGATGACGAGACGGACGATCCGGCGGGTGTCGCTCTCCTGTGTGTAGGCGATGACGGTCTGGTAGACCTCGACAATAATGAGCAGGAGCAGGCCGGTGTCGATGAACCCGATCACGACGAGCGGGTCGGTGATGCCCCCCGAGTCGATGGCCCGGACGATCTGGAGGGCGAGGTCGACGACGCCCACTGCGAACAGGAATGCAAAGAGGGCTGCAGCGGCAAGTTCGACGATGTGGATGAACCCGTCGGTCACTTTTGCCACGTCAGCGGCGGTCACGCCGCCGATCTTGTCCTCGCTGCGTGGCGTCGGGTCGCTCCCCTCGCTCATACTCGCACTTTGGGCTCCCCACGGATAGCCGTGGTGCTGGATGTACGAGGCGGAAAGCACAAACACATATAAGCGCGCCGGAGATAGCTGTGGCCATGATATCGCTTGACGAGGCCGTGACGGCGCGGCTCGAGTCCCACGGCGAGCGGTTCGAGGTGCTCGTCGACCCGGACGCCGCGCTCGCGGTCAAGCGCGGGGAGTTCGAGGGCGACCTCGAGGACGTGATCGCCGCCGAGGACGTTTTCGAGGACGCTTCGTCTGGCGACCGTCCCTCCGAGAACGCCCTGGAGGAAGCGTTCGGCACCACTGAGCCGTTGCAGGTCATTCCCGAGGTGATCAAGCAGGGGGAGATCCAGATCACGGCAGACCAGCGCCGCGAGATGCAGGAACAGAAGCGCCGCCAGCTGATCAACCAGATCACGCGCAACGCGGTCAATCCGCAGATGGACGATGCCCCTCACCCACCCGAGCGCATCGAATCCGCCCTAGAAGAGACGGACTTTCGGGTCGACCCGATGGAGCCCGTCGAGAGTCAGGTCGACGACGCGCTCGACGCGCTCCGGCCGGTCATCCCTATTCGCTTTGACACCGTCACCGTGGCCGTCCAGCTTCCCCCGGACTACGCCGGCAGCGGCCAGGCGCAGGTCCGGGAGTTCGGCAACCTGGAGCGCGAGGAGTGGCAGTCAGACGGCTCCTGGGTCGGCGTGCTCACGTTTCCGGCCGGGATGCAAAACGAGTTCTACGACCTCGCCAACGAAGTCTCCAGCGGCGAGGCCGAGACACAGATCATCAAAGACGAGGACGACCTCGAGACGCGGTAGGCAGAACCGAGCAGCTCCCGATGGGGCCCGGGGTCGCAGGTCACGCGGGAAGCGCTACCAGGCTCAGGCGCGCTTGAACCCGAGAAAAAAGCCAGCGGCGAAACTCGCACCGATGCCGGCAGTGGAGACGAACGTCTCGACGAAGGACCGGGTGGCCGGTTCGATTTGGTCGCTGGCGTCCTCCGCGGAGCCGACCAGCCGATCCCAGTTGATCTGCAGAACACCGCGGGACTCGAGGAACTTCAGGATCACGAGTTCGATCCCGACGAGGATGGCGATGATCTTGGCGACCTTCTTGGCCGCGAATCCGATGACGCCGCCGACGAGGGCACTGCCGCCCATTTGCGCACCGAGCGACCCCGGGTCGATGTTCTCCAGTACCATATCGCTTCCCTGACACCGCCCCGTTAAGTCTCTTGTGACCGACTCGCCGCAGAAAGTCAAGACAACTGACAGGAGGGGGCGGGGACAGAAAAGCCCCGTATCCCCGCTGGAATCGGAGCGAGGGCCGGAACGGAATTTAAATACCCGGATCACGTAGCGCCACACAAGTGACGGAGCGAGACACGCGACCCGAGCGAGCTGTGATCGCAAAGCGCGTCGACAGCGGGGGGGCGGACACCGCCGAGATCCGCGACCTCGCCGCCGCCGCCGGGTACCAGGTCGTCGACCAACTGGCCCAGACCCGGACCGAGGACGCCGCCTATCACTTCGGGGAGGGGAAAGTCGAGGCCATCGCCCGGACCATCGTCGAGAGCGACGCGACGGTGCTCGTGGTCGACAACGAGCTCGGCCCCTACCAGACGTTCAACATCGGCAACAAGCTCCCCGGCGGAGTCACGGTTGTCGACCGCTTCCGGCTCATCCTGGAGATCTTCGGCCAGCGGGCACAGACCCGCAAGGCCCAGCTCCAGGTCGAACTCGCGGAGCTCCGGTACGAACTCCCGCGGGCGGAGGCCAAGGCCAGCCTCGCAAAGCGGGACGAGCGGCCCGGTTTCATGGGGCTGGGCGAGTACGACGAGAGCCGCGAGCGGGACATCAAAGCGCGGATCTCCCGGATCCGCGACGAACTGGCGAACATCGAGCAGACCGACCAGCACCGCCGCGAGCAGCGCCGCGAGTCCGGCTTCGACCTGGTGGCGCTTGCGGGCTACACGAACGCCGGCAAGTCGACGCTGTTGCGCCGGCTTGCCGCAGACCTCGAGGTCGACGAGAACGAGCACCTCCACCCGGACCTGGACGCGACAGCGGAGTCCGAGAACCGCCTGTTCACGACGCTCGGGACGACCACTCGCCGGGCCGATATGGACCGTCGGGACGTGCTCGTGACGGACACAGTCGGCTTTATCTCCGACCTGCCCCACTGGCTGGTCGAATCGTTCAAGTCGACGCTCGATGCGGTTTACCGCGCGGACCTGGTCCTGCTGGTCGTGGACGTCACGGAGTCCGTCGAGGAGATGCGGGAGAAACTCGTCACGAGTCACGACACGCTCTACGAGCGAAACGAGGCCCCCATCGTCACCGTGTTGAACAAGGTCGACCAGGTGGACGCGGCAACCGTCGGAGAAAAGCGGGAGGCACTGTCGGCGCTTGCCCCCAACCCCGTCACCGTGAGCGCGAAAACCGGTGAGAACCTCGACACACTCCGCGAGCGTATCCACGAGGAACTGCCCGACCTCGAGCGCGAGCGCCTCGTCCTCCCGATGAACGACGACACGATGAGCGTCGTCTCCTGGATCCACGACCACGCCAACGTCCGCGACGTGGACTACGGCGACCAGGTCGTCATCGAGTTCGAGGCCCGCCCGGCTGTCGTCGAGCAGTCCCGTGCGAAGGCCGGCGACCTCGTCGCCTCGGCCTGACCCGGCAGTGAGGTCCCCGTCGGTGTCGCCCTCATAGTGATTGTTGTCGTCTGTTCCCGGCGCTTGCCGACCCCGATGCGGGCAATCGCCGGGACATCGGGACACCAA
>CAZOWU010000142.1:0-5899 GCA_964583735.1 uncultured Halobacteriales archaeon
GTGTCCACCAGCCGAGTAGCGTGTGTGTCCACTACAATTTACCCATGGTGATGCCGTACCTCCCGCTACGAGTGGCGACCGGGTCGACGCCGAGAGCACCGTGTCGGGAAAGCAGGCCAGCATTCCCGCGCACATCCGCCGGGAACTCGGTATCGACGACGGCGATACACTCCGGTGGCGGATCGACGACGACGGAACGCTCCGCCTCCAGGTCGTCCAGCAGCGCAGCGGGACGTTTCACGACTTCGACGGCTACGACGGCGGCGAGGAAACCGACGTCACGACCGACCACGACAGGTGGGGCGTCAACGTCGAGTAGATGCCCCGGGCACTCGTCGATACGACTGTCCTCTTCGCCGCGGCGTACCGCCGCGACGGTGCACACGACCGTGCGCTTCCGGTCCTCCGGGGGATCGACGCTGCCGACCTCCCGGAAGCAGTGGTTCTCGATTACGTCCTCGCGGAGACGCTGAACGGGCTGGCAACGCACGCCGGCCACGGGGCTGCCGTCGACTTCCTCGGACACGTGGAGGAGAACGCACGCTTTCACATCGACTCGCTGACTGCGGACGCGTTCGCGACGACACAGGCACTCTTCGGGCAGTACGAGCGGTTCTCGTTCGTCGACGCCTGTCTCGTCGCGTACATCGGACCGCGGAGCTGGACTATCTCTACGCGTACGACGAGGACTTCGACGCCGCCGAGGACGTCTCCCGCCTCGGTACCGAACCCCTATCGACAGGGGTGACTGGACCGCCCGGGAGGGGCGCTGTGTGTCGAACGAGCGCTCCGGACGGTCAGTACCAGGCACCTCCGGAGGCGACGTTGAGGTCCTGGGCGGTGATGTGGCGGCCGTCGTCACTAGCCAGGTAGGCGATCAGCTCGGCGATATCCGATTGCTCGACGAACTCCGGCACCGCGAGGTCGGCGAAGTACTGCTCTTCGCGAACTTCGTCGACAGGCCGGCCCTGCTCCTCGGCCTGTGCCTCGATAACCTGGTCGATGCGTTCGCCCGCCACCGGACCAGGGCAGATGGTGTTGACCGTGACACCGTCGCTGCCGAGTTCGTGGGCCCAGGTCCGGCTCATCCCGATCATCGCCATGTTCGCGGCCGCGTACGGCGAGCGGTTCGGGTAGGGGCGTTTGCCGCCCACCGAGGAGATGTTGACGACGGTCCCCCGGTCGCTCTCCCGGAGGTGGGGGACGCTGTGTTTCAGACACAGGAACGGGCCGAAGACCTTCACGTCTGTCATCAGTTTCCACTCGTCGGCCTCGATCGCCTCGACCGGCGCGGTCGGGCCGGAGTGACCCGCGTTGTTGACCAGAATGTCGAGTCCGCCGAACGCCTCCACGGTGGCCTCGATGGATGCAGCCACGGTGTCCTCCTCCGTGACGTCGGTCTCGACGGGCAGCGTCCGGTCGTCGTCGCCGATCCGCTCGGCGGTTTCGTAGATGCCGTCCGACCGCGCTGCGAGGGCGACGTTCGCCCCGTCGTCCGCGAGCGTGACCGCGATCTCCTCGCCGATACCCTGACTCGCACCCGTGACGAATGCCGTCGCACCGTCCAGTTTGGACATGCCCGACTGATTCGTCGGGGTGCCTCTTAGGCGTGCCGGCACTCAACGTGGGAGGTCGTCGCCGTGTCCGGTCGATCCCTTCCTCCCAGCGGTACACCGTCCTGGTGGAGCGCGGCCCCGACTGTTATGTCGCCGCCGGACGCAAGTGCCAGCATGGACCCAACAGCAGCCAGTGAGCCACACCCGGATATCCAGGACGTCCTCGAGGAGATCGAGGAGTTCGGCATACTCCCGCTGAACCAGTACGGCCCCGAGGGAGCCCGAGAGGTCTACTCGGAACTGCAGCCGGACGTGGACGGCCCCGACGTGGGCGGCGTCGAGGACCGCACGGTCCCCGGCTACGACGGCGGGCCGGAGGTCCCGGTCCGTCTCTACCGCCCGGAGGGCGAGGGGCCGTTCCCGACGGTCGTCTTCTACCACGGCGGCGGGTTCGTCATCGGCGACCTGGAGAGCCACGACATCGCCTGTCGCTACCTGGCCGCCGAAACCGACAGTATTGTCGTCGCGGTCGACTACCGACTCGCGCCCGAACACCCGTTCCCGGCAGCCGCCGAGGACTGCTACGGAGCGACCGTCTGGGCGGCTGACACAGCGGAACTGGACGGCGACGGCAACCTCGCGGTGATGGGTGACAGTGCCGGCGGCAACCTCGCCGCAGCAGTCTCGCTGATGGCCCGGGACCTGGACGGGCCAGACATCGACCGGCAGGTACTGGTCTACCCCGCCACCAGCCGCAGCGACGACTGGCCGTCGATGGAACAGTTCGGCGAGGGCTACTTCCTCCAGGCCGAGGACATGGACTGGTTTCACGACTCGTACATCCCGGACGAGGTCCACGAGGCGAACCCGTACGCCAACCCCCTCGAAGCGAACGACCTCTCGGGGCTGCCGCCCGCGACCGTCATCACCGCCGGCTTCGACCCCCTGCGCGACCAGGGTGCCGCCTACGCAGAAGCCCTTGAAGCCGCCGGGGTCGACGTCGAGTACCGCAACTACGAGGAGATGATCCACGGCTTTTTCACCATGCTGGAGGGGATGGCTGATCTGGAGACCGCCCACGAAGCAGTCGGCGGCGTGGCTGGGGACCTCGACAGGTCCTTCGAGCGGTGAGGCGAGGGCCGGCTTCCTACCGGCGACAGAGCCGTCGACGGCCTCGGGGGCGGCGTCGACGGCGACGACCTGATATCGGCTTCCCACGGCGCTCGCAGTCCACCCCTGCCCCGGCACCGGTCTCGCCCGAGCGAAGCCCGGAGACGCGGCCCCGGATGTCCTGGAGCGCGGCGGGGCCGGTCGCGCCAACCAGCAAGAGCAGCGACTCGCTGCTCCCGCTTTCGCCCGAGGAGACCGCGCTGACCGCGACCCACACGAGCAAGGCGATCGTCGAGAGTACGACCGCGTACTTCACGCCCGACACCAGCCTGACGTTGCGGATGTAGCCCGCGATGAACGACGAGATGACGGCCTGCAGGGTGACGGCGTGGAAGAACAGCAGCGAGAGGACGTCGGTGTCGACGCCGCTGAACGCGCCCGCAGGGTTCGCCCCGCTCCCGCCACCGGAGCTCCCCGCGGACTGGGCCAGCCCGGCCATCACCTCGAGGAACTGGAGTTTCAGCAGCGCCATCACGCCCAGAAGCGTCAGGTAGGTCATGATAATGATGACCATCTGCATCCGTGTGCGGGCGCGACGCTCGCGGTCGATGTCGTCCTGGTTCTCGGAGGCCTGGGCGGCCGTCGAGAGGACGTCCTGGATCTGGTGGGAGGCCTCCTGGGCCTCGCCGATGAGCTTGACCGTCCGGGCCAGCCGCGGGATGTGGTACTTGTTGTTGAACTTCCGGAGGGCCTCTTTGAGGCTGGTCCCGTAGTTGACCTTGGCGTGCATGGCTTCGAACTCCTCGGAGAGTTTCCCCGAGGAGGTGTCGGCGACGACGCGGACCGACTCGAGGAGTGTCATCCCGGTGTCGTTGGCGCTTGCGAGCTTCCGGAGGTTGTCAGAGAGCCCCCCGAGCACGCCCCGCCGGGAGCGGACGTTCCACTCGTAGAAGATGGCGAGCGGAAGAAAGTTGACGTACATCGGTACGTAGAACCAGATGAACGTACTCCAGACGGGCTGGGCAACCATCCCGTCGAAGGAGAGCGGGGCGTTCCCGGTGAGGACGGCACCCACGAGAATCAGGATGGAGAACGGAACCGTGACTACGAGCACCAGCATCGGGTGCTCCTTGAAGAAGAGGTGCGGAGCCCGGAGGATATCGAGCAGTTCGTGTGTCCCCTCGCGGCGCTTGATCCGGTCGAAGACGCCGTGGGTGCCGGTGTACTGCTCGACCAGACCGGGGTTGAAAACCCCGATACTGCCCTGGGGGTCGATATCCTTGCCGGCGTCCGCCCGGATGTAGCCGTCCCCGATACTGTCCTGGGTGACCGTCGAGGTGAGGACGAGAAAGCCGACGCCGATGAGTGGGATCAGCCCGTAGACCGTCCCATAGAGGAGCATCGCCTGGGCCTCGCCCATCATCTGCATGATAACGAGGATGATGATCAAAAGCAGCGGGAACAGCGAGAGTGTCATGTACATCTCGCCGAACAGCTCCAGGGTGTCCAGCAGCTTCTCCTGTTCCTGCTTGGCGGTGCGCATGTGCTTGTCCTTCTGGTCCTCGAGGAACGCCGTCATATCACCCCCGGAGTTGATGATCGAGAGCATGTCCGTCAGAAACTGGGAGAGTTCGTCGCTCGGGGTCTCGATGGCCTGGTTCCGGATGGCGGTCCGGTAGTCCGTGTCGAAGTACTCGGTTTCGAGGACGACCGACTGGAACTCCTGTGCCACCTCGCCGTAGGTGTCGTCGGCCTTTGCCATCGCTTGCAGGATCTCGAGCTGGTTCATCCCGCCGACTGAGAGCGCGTACATGAACGAGATCGAGTCGGAGAGGAGCACGTTGATCTCGCGTTTCCGCGCGCCCGCCCGGAAGTAGGGGATCGACACCAGCGAGCCGAAGCCGATCACGAACCCGACCGAGCCGAACAGGAGGCCGGCGAGGATAATCAGGAGCGGTCCCTTGACCGCGTTGACAACGGGCAGGACGCTCTCCGGGACCGGCAGACCGATCAGCGCCGTCCCGGGGCCGACGAACGCCTGGACGAACACCCACCCACCGAACACGCCGAGTACCCACAGCGCGAGTCCGGCGATGACTCCGACGGCCAGCGCCCGCGAGACGAACATCTCCACGTTGTCGGCCATCCGTGCCTGCTCGAGCTTCTGTTCGATACTGCCGACGAATTGCCCGTCCTCGTCGAACAGCCGGTCGTACAGGGGGTAAAACGTCGAACTCAGCGAGTCCGCCTCGAGTGCCTCGCCACCCTGGCGGTCGAGGCTCACGACTGTCCCTCGTCTCTTTCGTCGTCGTCACCCGCCTTGGGGACGAACTCGCCGAAATCGAGGTCGTCGGCGAGCCCATCACCCTCTTCGACGGGCGTCTCGGAGATCGGCGTCTCCCCGCCCGCGGCCTCCTCGTCCGTCACTCCCTGGAGCGCGGAGACGATGTCGCCGGCCTCCATTCCCCGGTAGCGCTCGAACATCGGCTCGGCGTTTTCCATGATCTCCCCTGTCTCGTCCATCAGGTCGTCCCCGGGGTCGGGCCGGGGGGTCAGTTCTTCCTTCTCTGGGTCGACCTCGATCTGGACCGACTCCATCTCCCGCAGGTCCTCGAGCGAGCGCTCTAGCTGCTCGTTGGCCATGACCGTCAGGATCGTCTTGGGGTCGTTGATGAAGGCCTGGATCGTCGCCGCCACCTCGGTGTAGGTGTTCAGCCCGTTCCGGATGAGGTAGGCCAGCACAACCTTCCGCTTGAACAGCTCCTCGTCGAGCCGTTCGCGGGTCCACCCGCGGTCGAACTTGATCTCCTCGAGCGTGCTCGAAGAGCCCATCTGGAGGAACTCGTCGGTCTCCGCGCGCCACTCGTAGACGTCGCGGACGTTGATCTCGTCGTTTTCCGGGGTGTACTCGTTGATCTCGGTGAGCGTCTTGCTCCGGCGGACCTTTTGACCGTCCACGCGGGTCGAGGTCTGGATCGAGACCAGGTCCAGGGCGGTAAAGAGCGTCTTCGAGACGTTGATCGGCTCGGTCGTGAACCGCTTGATCACCTCCCCGACGGAGTCGGCGTGGAAGGTGGTGTACGTCGTGTGGCCGGTCGACATGACCTGGAAAAGGGTCCGGCCCTCTTCCCCCCGGACCTCGCCCATCACGATGTAGTCGGGCCGCTGGCGCAGCGCGGCCTCCAGCAGGTCGAACTCGTCGACGTCACCCTTGTCGCCCTCCGAGAAGGAGG
>CAZOWU010000143.1:0-5845 GCA_964583735.1 uncultured Halobacteriales archaeon
GCCGACCCCGATGCGGGCAATCGCCGGGACATCGGGACAACAATCACTGTGAGACAGTTCTGCCGGCTATCTGTCTGGGGGGGCTGTCTTGGGTCTGTCGTCGCGAGGGGAGAAGGAGGGGATAGCGCATCGCCGCTGTACCGTGGAGTGTGACTGGGACGTTCTGGGGAGTCGCACGTCACGGCCACTCGAACGGGGAATCTGCAGACGTCTCTGCAAGCGCCGTGACCAGGGGCTCCAGTTCACTGTACCGTGGTCCCCGTGAAACTGTCCCGGAACCCTGGTCCAACTCGACGTACCCCATATCTGCCAGCTTCGGAAGATGCGCGTGCACGAGTGCTACGCGCCCCTTCTCGTTCTCGTCCGGGAGTCGGTCCGTCAGTTCCGATACCGCGACTGACTCCCTCTCGCGTAACGAATCAATCACCACCCGCCTCGGATGCCTTGCCAAGCTATTCAAGACATCGTCCAACCGCTCCCCCATTATGTACTGTCAGTATCAATTTCCATAATAAAAGTAATTGCCGTATAACGGATAGGTTAGTACTCCTACGTCAGAGAACAACCAGCATACGGACTCCGCAGGTGACGTTTAATTCGCTCGCGCTCGACCGGTACCGAAGCCGGATCGGGTTCGCGGCGGATTCATACTGCCGGCTGTACGTCTGTGAAGAATCTCGCCATCCCGGAGTGGCAAGTATCTTCACGAAGTTACAGCCGGCAGTATCAGTCTGTGGACCCGAATGCGGAGAGGCTGGGGGTGCGCACGCCAGCAAGGTGCCGGGCGAGGGCTTCGCGCTCCCACCCGAGCGGCGCGACGACGCTTTCGGCCGCCCGCACCACCAGTTCGCGGTAGAACCCAACGTCGTATTCCGACGGCGATTCGTGGGCAAGTCGGACGCTCGTCGCGTCTCGCCGGTCGTCGTCGACGACAACGTACGAGACATCCCGACCCGGGTGTCGTGGCAAACCCAGGTCGGCGGCCCGCTCCAACGCGGCTACGGTGTGTGTTCGTTGTTGGTACGCCGACCGCTCCTTCGAGACACGTGTTGTGATGACTAACGTCGAGGGGTCGACCGCACCACGCTGTAGCCGGCCGAGCGCTCGTGCAGCCCGGTCGGCCACCGCAGCGGGCGACTGCTCCCGGTCGACAACCCGGACGAACTCCCGTTGTAACGACTCGACGAACTGGGGCGTGCTCCGCTGGCGGGCCTCGACCCCGCGGAGTTTGTACTCGTCACGGTCGGCGACGGCACCGAAGTACTTCGTCAGCGCTCCCGCAGTCCCGTCCCGTCTGGGGACGAAACACACCCACTCGAAGCGGTCCTCGACCTCCAGGGGAATGGACGCGGCTGTCGACACCGTCTCGGCCACATCGGCCAGCGGTGTCTGGTCCGCGCCGGTGACCGGCTGGACCCACAGACTGTCGACGATCCCGTGTACCACGCGCCAGCCGTTGCGTTCGAGTGTTTCCTTCGCGTCGAGGAGGAGTTCACGAGCGTACGCGTGTATCGCCTCGTGGCACTCGATCCGGCCGAACTTCGCGTTCCGATAGCCCTGGTACCCGAAACAGGAGACGAGGACCCACTTGAGCGCATCGGCCCGTGCTTGGAGAGTTGCCCTTCGGGCGGGGTCCTCCGTTGCTCGCACCGCGTCCTTGAGCGCAGCCCGGTCGTCGATGACCGGCTCGAGGACGTCCGGAACGAACCCGTCCCGGTCACAGATGGTGTACCCAAGACCGGGAACGTCGTCACCGGAACAGCAGTCACAGCAGACCGTCTCCGGACTGATGTTGTACTCGCACATGATGTTCGGGTACAGCGACCCGAAGTCGAGTTCGACGACGTGCTCGTGGATGCCGACATCGGGAGCGAAGGTGAAGCCACCCCTGTCGGCCGCGTGGAGCGTCTCGACGGACTTGAACTGCTCCGGCTCCCACTTGTTCCACGGGACCAGGACGCCGCGGTCGAGTGCTTCCCGGACCTGGACCGCGGTGAGGATCGTCCCGATGCTGCCCCAGGCGGTCTCCTGCAGCGGTCGCCAGGACCGCTCGACGAGGTCGAGCAGCCCCGGGAGGCCGGCTTCGGTGAGCAGAACGCTGTTGTTCCGGTCGACGACCGCGCGGCCGGGGACGCGATACCTGGCCGGCGAGTGTCCGACCTGGCCGTAACTCTCGTAGGTACTCTCCCCGGCCAGTTGCTCGTACCCTGGGGCGCGTCCGAGTCGAAACGCGTCGAGACCGAGTTCCCCTGCACGGCGGTGGCAGAGCGGGATGACACCGGCCGTCGAACAGAGCAACACGTCCGGGTCGCGCTCTTCGAGACGGGCAGCCAGCTCCCGAAGTGTCTCGCGAGGGGTCTCGCCCAGTACCGTCCCACCGGCCGTGAGTCCGGTCACGTCGCCCTCGACGAGTGCCGGCTCCGGAAGCGACAGTTCCAGGACGTCCAGCTCGCGTGCCGGGACCGGAGCGGTGTCCGTTTCGACACAGTAGCGAAACTGCGGGGCGAGGTCCACGTTGTAGAACTCGAGGGTGCCGGGTGGCGACCGCTCGCGTTCGTAGATACCGCGTACCTCGCCGGCGACCGTTCGTACCTCGTCGACGCGCTCGCACGCGATGCGGAGGACCGGCGACTGCTCGCGGTCGCCGAGCCCGAGCACCCACCGTTCGGTGCTGGTGTCGGCGACTTTGGGGTCCGCTGTGAGCGTCCGTTCGATACGGGCGCGGGCAGACGCCGGGCCCGCAACGAACAGCGCGGGCCGATACCCCTGGCACCGACGCTGTTCTACACCCCCAGCGGTTGCGTGCCACTCCCGCACCGACCCATCGGTGTCGAATTCACAGGTCAGCAGCGGCATCGTCCCCCCTTTCGGTCTGTTCGCGGAGTTGCTGCAGCTGGTGTTCGTGGGCCAGCAGTACCGAGAGGAGAACGACCTGCACCGGGTCGTGGCTGTTCAGGTACCCGCCAGCGTCGGCGTACATGCGGGCGTGGTCGAACAGCCGGTCGAAATCCGACGTGTACCTGCGCCGGAGTGCGCGACGGAACGGTTGCCAGTCGTCCTCGAGCCGGTCGACTGCGTCGCGGTAGGTCGGGTTCGTTCGCCCCATGCTACCCCTCGACCTCCAGCGCTAGCTCGTGTGGCGCCGCCGTGGGCGTCGGGGACGCATCGACAGGACCGAACAGGTCGACCCAGTACGGGATAGTCGTCTGCCAGTGCCCACCCTGCCAGTAGCCGTGGGCGTCGACGTCGTCGCCGTCGAATCGGTAGCCAAAGGCGGTCTCGACACACTCGATTTCCCGCGTCGCCCGGTCGGTGACCCGTGTCCCGAGCCGGTCCGTCTCCGTCACCGAAGTCACCACCGGGAGCTGTAGCGTGTCCGCGAGCGTCGCGAGCCCGTCGAGAACTGCGCCGAGCATGTCGGTTGCCTCATGCGAGGGCACAGTATCATCGCGGTACAGCGCAGGGATATTCGGGGCAACGATACACCCCGCCTGTGGCGTGACCCGGTTGATGACCCGTTCGACGAGCCGGCAGTGTTGGTACGCGGTGAACGCTCTGGCAATCCGAACGTTCGCGAGAACACGGTCGGCCGGGGCCAGCCGAGCGAGTGCGTACGTCGACGCCGTGTTTCGGGCATCGACCCAGTAGACCGCGCCGGTACACTCCTGCATCGTCTGGAGTGCCACACGGTGGAGGGCGCCGGAGCGCGGGCGCGGGCACTGGAGGACGGTCAGCCCAGGGTCGGCGGCCGGGACCGTCGGGTCGGATTGCGTGTCGGTGGTGGAGCGAGACTGCGGTGGTGTCATGTCTGTTTCACAAGTACGGCAATCGCGGTCTTAGCTGCTGGCGACACGGTTCGCCGCTTCGAAGAAACACCGAATCGACCCCCTGGATGGTGACCCGGCAAGCACCGGGGAGCGTCCTGCAGGAACCCAGCCACTGTGGCCGCGGAGAGACGTCTCGCGGTGTGGGGCCCCAGTCCGGGCAGTCCGAGTACCACCCAGTACTTATTTCGCGGGACGCTCTCCCGTGACGACCCGGTAGGCCCGGCTCGGGCCACGGCCTTCGGCTTCGACGAGGTTGTACTGGGCGAGCTTGCCCAGGTAGTTGGTGAGCGTCCGCTTCGTCCGCGGGTCGTCCACGGCCGACTGGTATTGCGCGTAGAGCTCCTGTGGGGACAGCGGCCCGTCCTCGACCAGAATATCGTAGACGACGCGCTGGTGGTCGGTCAACTTCTCCAGGCTCTTCTGCCGGATTGTCGCCCGGGCTTCCGGGATCGCTGTCTCGATGTGGGTGTCACAGATGGTGTCGGCCCCCGCGTGTTCGGCAGTCCGGGCTGCCGAGCGGAGGATCCCGATCGCATCCCGGGCGTCACCCGCGGCCGCGCCGGCGATGCGCGCGACCTGTGCATCTGTGACGACGCCGGGCGCGAGTCCCCACTCGATCCGGTCGGCGAGGATCGCCTCGAGTTCGGCGTCGGCGTACTGGTCGAACCGGATGGTCGTCGCACTCCGGAGGCGCGACTGGAGGCGCTCGTCGAGTGTGCCGACGATGTCCCGTTCCCGGTTGGCGATGAGGACCATGCTCACTGCTGGGATCCCGTACAGTTCGCGCAGGAGGTCGGAGTCTTCGACCTGGTCGGCCTCGTCGAGGATGATGACGTACGGCTGCTCGACTGCTTCGAGTCGCTTGACCATCTCGTCACGAGGCGTCGACCGGTGGATGTCGTAGGTCGTACTGACTCCCTCGAGAACCTTGTAGAGGATACGGAAGTGGTTGGAGTGTTGCCAGCAGTCGACGTACTGCGTCTCGATGTCGAGGACTGCACGCTCGAGTTCGGCGACGGCGTACCGGGCGATGCAGGTCTTGCCGGCCCCGCTCGGCCCCGCCATGAGGACGTCCCCGGGTCGCTCGCCGTCGACAGCCGGCTCGAGCGCCGCCGAGAGGTGGTTCATCTCGTCGTGTCGGTGGATGACCTCCTGTGGGAGGAAATCGTCCTCGAGCACCCGGGCGTCGTGGATCATGTCGTGTGCCTGTGAAGCCAGGCGTAAATACCGAACCATGCCGTTTCGTAGTTTCGGAGTTGTACGCAGAAACGGCGAATCAGCCCTGGAACGCCCTTGCCGGTGCCCTGCGATGGCCGCGTATGGGCGACCTCACACCGGTCGCATTCGACATCGAAACCTCCGGGCTCGGCACCGATGCAGTCGTGACCGTCGCCGGATTCGCACACGACCCCGGCGTCTCGGTCGTGCTCAACACCGCGGGTCGGACTGCTGACTGCGAGGGTCTCACCGGGACACTCGAAGCACGTCTCCCGGTCCCCGTCTCGCTCACCGTCTGTTCCGACGAACGGGCGCTCCTGGACGCAGTCGCCCGTCTCGCGGACCGACTCGACGAGGACGGGCACTACCTCTGTGCCTACAACGGCGAGACGTGGAGCGGCGGGTTCGACCTTCCCTTCGTTCGTTCCCGGTGTGTCGCGTACGGGTGTGCCTGGCCGTTTGCCGGGCTTGCGTACGTAGACGTTCTCGAGGTTGTCGACCGGTTCGAGACCGACGACGTGGCCGACCTGGCTGGCGTCTACGACACGCTGGTCGGGGCACAGACGTGTGACCCGTTCGACGGGAGCGGCGAGGCGGTCGCTGCCTTCGAGGCCGGTGATTGGTGTTCGCTCCTGTTGCACAACGTCGCGGACATCCGCCGGACACGAGAGTTAGCTCGTCTCGCCGAACGGTACGTGCCAGCCAGCGACTTCGGCATGAAGAACCTCGACCCACCGTCCCCCTGAACTGATACGGTCGTGCGTAATTCCTTTCAAGACCACGAAGCAGAAGACGGGTTC
>CAZOWU010000144.1:0-5831 GCA_964583735.1 uncultured Halobacteriales archaeon
GCCTTGGCGAGCATCGTCTTGCCCGTTCCTGGCGGCCCGTGCAAAAGCACACCCGAGGGCGGGTCGACGCCGACCTCGCGGAACTGGTCGGCGCTGATCAGGGGCTGCTCGACGGCTTCGCGGACCTCGCGGGTCTGCTCCTCGAGGCCGCCGATGTCGGCGTAGGTAACCTCTGGCGAGGCGTCGACCTGCATGGCCTGGGCGCGGGCGTCGGTCTCCGGGTCGAGGATCTGCTGGACGCTAAAGGAGTCATTGATGGCAACCCGGTCCCCGGCCTCCAGGCCGTCCCGGATGGTAGGGGAGACCTCTGTCAGCACCTCCTGGTTGTTGCCGTGTTGCTTGACGACGACGCCGTCGTCGAGGAGTTCCTCGGCGGTGGCGACGTACAGCGAGGAGGATTTGAGGGTGTCGTTCTCCCGCTCGAGGCGGTCGACCTCGCCGGTGAGTTCGTGCTGACGCTCGCGGGCGCCATCGAGCTGATCGTTGAGTTTGCGGTGCACCTCGACGACCTCGCGGTAGTGCTCCCGGAGCGCCTCCAGCTGTTCTCCCGGTGTCATCTCGGGATCGAGGTCCAGACGGGGGCGCTCTGGGAGCGACGGACTCCGGGACATCTGATGTCGATCCTTCGGCGCGGTCGGATTTAGGTCCTTCGGGAGTGTTACAACTGAATGACCGGCTCAGATGGGTGTGTTGCCTGCCTCCTGTTCGTCAACGGCGCCGGGGCCGTGGACGTCCTGCCAGGCAACCGCGAACAGCCGCCGGGTCGGAACCCAAACGAGACAACGCCCGTCCGCGCTCTCGCCGGTCGCCGGACTTCAGACCGCCGGTATGGCAGTGGCGGTCTTCGACCACCGCCTGGACGCTACTCTCCGAACCCCTCCTCCCACCGAAAGGTGCCGTTGCGCTGGACCACCTCGTCGTCGATTTCGAGAGTCGTCCCCTCACGGTCCATGGCAGTGATGAGGTCGACGTGGACGGCGCTGTCGGTGCCGCTCTCGCCGTCGGGCAGGCAGGCGTCGTAGGCCCGGCCGAGCGCGAGGTGGACCGTCCCGGCCATCTTCTCGTCGAAGAGGACCTGCCCGGTCGGGCGGTCGATCCCGCGGTTCATGCCAACGCCGAGTTCGCCCAGGCGTTTCGCGCCACCATCAGTCTCCAGGATGGACTGGAGAGCCTCGCCCCCGGCTTCGGCCTCCCAGTCGACCACGACGCCGTCTTTGAACACGAGCCGGACGTCCTCGAGGCGCTGTCCCCGGACGGTCATCGGCACGTCGAAGACGACCTGTCCGGCGGTGTCGTATGGGGCGGTGAACACCTCGCCACTGGGGAGGTTGTGAGAGTCGTCGGCCACGCTGGCGGTGGAGTTGACGGCGGTTCGTCCGTCGACGAACAGCGTCAGGTCCGTCGCGTCGTCGTCCTTCCGGATCCGGACCTCGCTCCCCTCGTCGAGGCAGTCCTCGAGCTGGCGCATCTCCGCGGCGAGTTCCTCCCAGTCCCGGAGGACGGCGTCGTAGACGAAGTCGCGGTAGGCGGCGTAGCTCATCCCCGCCTGCTGGGCCATCGCCCGCGTGGGGTGGACTGTCGATACCCAGTCCGTGGCGAGGCGGGCCTCCCGGACCGCCTGCCGGGCGCGGCTGTATGCTTGCTCGCGGTCATCGGGGACGTCCGCGCGCCCGCTCGTGTTGCGGGTCCCGCGCAGCGAGAGGACGCTGTCAGCACGCTCGTACAGCGCCAGTTCGAAGTCCGGGTCGGACTCGAAGTCACCGCTGTGGGAACGCAGGTAGGCCCGCTCCAGCGCCGGGCTGTCGTAGCAGGCGAGCATGTTGGCGTCGCGCTCGCCCAGCGCCTCGGCGACGGCCACCCCGAGGTCGTGTGCTCCTTCACCGACCCGGACGACGACGTCGTCGCCGGCGTCGATTCGCGCGCTCCAGTCGACCAGCACCGCCGCGTGCTCGCGGACCCGGTCGTCCATACCCGTCCATCGAGCGTCCGGGACAAGTGTCTGTGGCTCCCGAGAGGCGCAAGCGGTGGCGACCGACGACCCTGTAGCTATCCGGGTGCGAATTTCGCCTCGTAGCTCCGAGCCAGATAGACTAGAAGCGGCGTCCCCAGCAGCGTCGGCCACAACCACCGGAGTACGGGCGGGAGAACCAGGAAGTTCACCGCAGAGAAGGCGCTGACGGCGGCGATATAGCCCGCCCCCATCCGGACGACGTGCTGGCCGACCCAGTCGCCGGGTTCGGGGTCGCCCTGGAACCGGCGGACGTCGCCGGCCGCGAAGGCCACGCCGATCCCCCCGAAGACGGCCAGCACTGTCGCGAAGTCGATCCCCCGAACGTAGAACCAGGCAGCCATCCCGACCAGGCCCGCACTCGCCGCGCCGTACAGTCCCACGGCGACCCAGTCGACGGTCTCTGCACTGTCGCCCGGCCGCTTGCGCGACAGCGTCCGGTAGCCCGAGAAGGCGAAGTAGAAACTGAACACGGCGACGAGGCCGAGAAACACGCGCCAGACCGTCGGGTCGAGCGCCAGGAGCAACAGCGACGTGGCGGCCACGACTGCCATGGCGTACAGAAACCCGCGGCCGGACTGCCTGTGGCGGCGCCCACCCTTCTCGGTGGCCAGGGCACCGAGGCCGCCGGCGAGCGCGACGAATCCTGAACCGATGTGCATCCACAGCGTCAGTGTCTCGGCGAGGCTCACGGGGTCACCCCAGCGACTTCGGTCGACACAGACGACACAGTGGTCACGACACCCTCAAAAAACTTTTGAGTGAACACTTACTAACTCGCGCAACTCGCCTGGCTGCGTTCGGGTCTGACGTGACAGCCAACGGGTCCAGACAGCCGATTGGACGGTCAGTTCTCCGCAGCCAGGGAGTCGACGTAGGCCTCCCAGCCCGCCCGGAGGTCTTCGCCGACGTCCATTTGCAGGGCGACGTGGAAGCCGGTCGAGCCGTCGGCGGCGGCGAGGAGGAAGGCGGCGGTCGCCCGCGGGTCGGCTTCCCGGAAGATTCCCTCGTCGATGCCCGCCCGGACGATGTCGGCCAGCGCGTCCAGAGTCGCGGATTCGAGGGCCAACAGCGGCTCCCGGAGGGTGTCGTTGTAGGGGGCATGCGAGAGCAGTTCCATGATGGCGACGTGGAGGCCGGCCCCGTCGTCGCCGGGGGAGAGAAAGAGCTGTTCGCAGGCCGCCCGCAGCGCCGCTTCGGCGTCCTCGGCCTCGAGGGCGGCCAGGTCATCGCCGAGCTGGCCGGCAGTGTGTTCGAGGAAGGCGGCGATCATCCCGTCTTTGGTGTCGAAGTAGTAGTACAGCCCGGCCTCGCTTTTTCCGTACTCGGCCGCGATCTTCGCCGTCGTGAGCCGCTCGTAGCCGTGTTCGGCCAGCGCGTTCTCGACGGCGTCGGCGATGGCCGCACGCTCCTCGGCCGGGACCTGGTCGGCGGTCATGCGTTCGAGTCCTCGCTCGGGGGCTTCACTCTTCTGCCTCCCGCTCGGGGCGGTCGGCCGCCGCGCCGGCGGTCACGTCGGGGTGTGGGTCCGCACGACCGTCGAGCCGGCCCGCCGCGGAACTCGTCTGCCCGGTCGCCGGAACGAGTTCGCTCCCCGTCGCTGCGCCCAGGCCCCGCGGGGCGACGTTGTTGTACACCGACTCGTGGTCGTCCGCCGCTACGCGGTAGGTCTCGTGCCAGATGCCGACGTCGCCCTCTTCGGCCTCGGTTTCGTTGTACTCCCCCCACGCCTCGAGGTGGAGGTGGTCGCTGTCCCGGGCGTACCCGCGTAGCGACTCGAAGGAGTCCCAGTACTGGACGAATCCGACGGTCCGGGGCGGGGAGAGAAACCCCCAGCTACCCAGCAGGCCCGACTCCGCTTCCCGGCGGAGTTCCCGAACCATTCGCGGGGCGACCAGAAAGACCGGCAGCCACCGGTGGAGCTTCCAGGCAGTGTTGACCCGCATTCCGATGAGGAAGACGACGACGTCGTCCTCGCGCTCGGCGTGGGTCCGACCCAGCTGGCCCTCGGTGCTGTGCTGTTGCAGGCGTCGCAGCCCGCCCACCAGCCCCAGGAACCCGAGCAGCCACCCGAGGGCGCTACGCAGCCGCATCGTCCTCCAGCGCCGCCTCGAGCCGGCGCTCGAACTCCGTCTCGTCTATCTTGCCGGCCACGTACGCCTCTTTCACCTGTGCCAGCTGGTCGCCTGGCCGCTCGTCGGCCGCTGACCGCGTGGCCGGGCTCCGTCCGTTCTCGCGCTTGGCGTACCCAATCGCCAGCGGGAGGACGACCCCGTAGCCCAGCGGCCAGACCAACCACGCCATTGGGACGTCCGCCATCGTCGCCGCGAGGCCGACCACCAGGACAGCGGCCGAGACCGCCGCACCGATACCTGCACCGGATCCGTGCATCGGGTGTTCGTGCATATCTGCAAGTGTGTCCTCCAGCTACTTATACTTAGTGAGTACTCACTCAGCAATCGGGAACTGGTCATTCCGGCTCCGGCCGGCTCGGAACTTAAACAGCCACAAACGTTCGGCCGGAGCTACACCCCGGTGGCGGCCCAACGCGGAGCTATGAGTGGTCGGTGGTTGCGATTTCCGCTGGCGGGTGTCTCGTTCGTGTGGTCACCCCGGTACAGGCTTCTGGCGCTGTCGCGGGTCGGCCTGCTGGCCGTGCTGCTGGTCGTGGTGGGACTGGGAGCTACCGGAGTGGCGCCCGGTTACGAGACCCAGGCGTGGATATACCTGTTCGGGATGGTCGCGTTGAACCTCCCCCACGGCGGCTACGAGCACTTCGCGAACCTCCGGCGCCGGGAACTCGACTTCCGGTGGCGGTACCTCGGTGCCTACCTGGCGCTCGTCACTGGATTCGTCGCGCTCTTTTTCCTCCAGCCGGTGCTCGGGCTCGCGCTTGCCATCGGGGTCGCCGTGGCGAAAGGGGGACTCGGCGGCGTGTCGGTCCTCGACGCGACTACGGGGACCGAACACCTCCGTACGCCTCCCCAGCGGCTGCTCGCGGTGGCGGTCCGTGGCGGCGCGGTGATGGCCGTCCCCATCTTCGCGTGGCCCGGCCCGTTCCGGACGTTCAGCCACTACATGGTACACATCTTCCAGCCCGGCGCGCTCTCGGCCGTCGCCCCGTACTTCGAGATGACGCGGTGGCTGGTCGGTGGCGGCTGGGCGCTGGCGGCCCTCGTACACATCGGGCTGGGCTATGCCCGTGGCGGCAGCCGGTCCTGGCTGGTCGACGCCGGCGAAACCGTCCTGCTGGGGGCGTACTTCCTCGCCGTTCCGGTCGTGGTGGCTGTCGGGCTGTACTTCCCGCTGTGGTACTCGACCCGTCAGGTCGCCCGGTCGCTGGCGGTCGACCGCGAGCGGCCGGCGGCGGGCCCGGACCTGCTCGACTTCGACCGGCCCGAACACGTCACCCTCGCGGCCGGCGGCCTCCTGCTCGCGGGCGCTGTCCTCACCTTCCTCATCGCGGGCGTGCTGTTCCGGGTCGCCCCGCAACCGCTCGGCGGCGCTCCGCTCGCCATCGGCGCGGTGGCCTTCTGGAGTGTCTTCGTGAGCATCATCGCCCTTCCCCACGTCGTCGTCGGCTCGCTGTTCGACCGCGAGGCGGGGATCTGGTTCACTCCCTGATACTGCCGGCTGTCCGTCTCTGAAGAATCACGCCGTCCCGGGGTGGCAGGTATCTTCACGAAGTTACAGCCGGCAGTATGAGGAGCTCCCGGTCTCTCGAGCGAGACAGGCGGCTGGTCGGTGTCAACAGCAGCTGACCCGGATTGCTGCCCGTCGCCGTGACGCCCATGGCTGGCACTGATTTTGCTGGCGGACTCAT
>CAZOWU010000145.1:0-5822 GCA_964583735.1 uncultured Halobacteriales archaeon
CTTCCCAGACGTACAGCCGGCAGTATGAACCAGCCGACGCCGTCTCGCCAGACCGACGGGTCGACTCACTCGCCGCCTTTGGGTCCGACCCCGCAGCCGCGACGTTTTTCTCCCCACCCACCATCCGGCACGGTATGACAGTCGGTCTGGTCGGCTCCGGCCCCGCGGCCGCTGCGGTCGAGGCGGCACTGGCGGGCGTGGATGCCGACGTGCGCGCAGTTGCCCCGGTCGACCTCGGGGGCGTCGAGGCAGGCGTCGTTGTCGGCGACGCCGGGGACGACCGCCTCGACCGGGCGAACGACGCAGCCCTCGATGGCGGGACACCGTGGCTGGCGGTCGAGCTGGGCGGCGTGGGCGGTGTCCCGGTCTGCGAGGCTGCCGTCGCCGCCCTCTCTCCGGCGACGGCCTGCTACGAGTGTCTGTGCGGCCGGGTCGAGGCGAACCTCGAGGGGGAGCCCGGAGCCGCGGCCGGGCCCGGGGCCGACGCGCCTGCGCACACAGCGCGCTTTGCGGGCGCACTTGCGGGGCACGCGCTCGCCCGACACCTGGCTGCCGGAACTGACATCTTCGGACAGGTCACAGAGGTCGGCTCCCCACCAGTCGAGCGCGAACTCCTGGGACTGCCGGGGTGTCCGTGCAACGGCGGCCTCGATGGCACCGGGAGCGGTCTCGACCGTTCCCACGTCGACCGCGACGTCGACGGGGCACTCGCCCGGGCCGAGCGTGCCGTCGACGAGCGGGTCGGCGTCGTCCGGGAGGTCGGTGAGGCGGAGTCGTTCCCGGTGCCGTACTACCTGGCCCAGTGCTGTGACACTACGGGATTCAGCGACGCGAGCGCCCAGCGACAGGCCGCGGGCGTCGACGCCGGGTGGGACGGGGCGTTCATGAAGGCACTGGGAGAGGGGATGGAGCGGTACTGCGCAGGCGTCTACCGCCGGTCGGACCGACCGCGCGGGCTTCCGGACGACGTCGAGTCGGCGGTCCCGCCGTCGGCCTTCGTCTGTCGCGACGAGCCCGAGGTGACGGCGCCGCTGTACTGGGTCGAGGGCGAGCACCTCGCCACCGGCGAGGCGGTCCGCCTGCCCGCGGCGTTCGTGGTGCACCCGCCGCCGACCGAGCGGTTCCGACCGCCGTTGACGACCGGCCTCGGGCTCGGAAACGGAGGCATCGGGGCGCTCCTGGCCGGTCTCTACGAGGTGCTAGAGCGGGATGCGACGATGCTATCGTGGTACTCCACCGTCGACCCACTGGAGCTGTCCGTCGACGACGAGGTGGTAGCGACGCTGACCGACCGGGCCCGGTCGGAGGGGCTGGCGGTGACGCTTCTGTTGGTGACCCAGGACGTCGACGTCCCGGTCGTGGCAGCGGCCGTCCACCGCGAGGAGTGGCCCCGCTTCGCGCTGGGGTCGGGTGCGACCCTGGACGCGGCGGGGGCGGCCCGGTCGGCGCTCGCCGAGGCGCTCCAGAACTGGACGGAACTCCGGAGCATGGGTCCCGAGGGTGCCAGCGAGGAGAGTGGCGCCATCGCCCACTACGCCGACCTGCCGGCGGCGGCGGCTGAGTTTATCGATGCCGACGTTGCCGTCTCCGCGGAGTCGGTCTCGGCACCTGCGCCCTCGGGGGAGGAGGAACTCGCCGCGGTCCTCGACCGGCTCGCCGACGTCGGTCTGGACGCTTACGCCGCCCGGTTGACGACCCGCGACGTCGCAACGCTGGGATTCGAGACAGTCCGGGTTCTCGTCCCGCCGGCCCAGCCGCTCTTTTTCGGGGACGCCTACTTCGGGGAGCGCGCCCGGACCGTCCCGGAGAGCCTCGGTTTCGAGGCGCGTCTGGACCGCGAGCACCACCCGTTCCCCTGAGTGGTCGGGCCGTCCGGGGCCGGTCTCGCCGCTCAGATCCCGAAGGTGACCCGAACCATATCGCGGGTCCCGGGGCCGAGGCCGACGGCGATGATCGCCCCCAGCAGGATGACGGCGTAGCGGGGGCTCTCATCGAAGAACTCCTGCTCGAAGATGGCGAGGATGGCGACCGGGACGGCGACCTTGACCACGAGAAAGAGCCAGGAGTCACCGGGAACGGCCGCGAGCACCGGGACCGACTCGGTGAACCCGGCGAGGATGCGGTCGATGGGGTGTTTCGAGCCGTAGAGGCTGGCCAGGCCGAAGGCGGTCGCCCAGTCGGAGGCGATGACGTTCGCCACGCCGTCGATGGCGTGGGCCCAGACGACCACGATGCCCAGCGTGCCGGTCCCCTCGTTGACCCAGGGGGCAACCCGCTCGAGCAGGTAGTAGGCACCAAAGGCGATCAGCGTCGCCAGCACGACGGTCGTGACGAGCACGAGCGGGTAGAACTGGACGTACTGCGTCGTCGCCGAGAGGTAGGTGAGAGACCCCATCGTGAGCACGAAGGCAGCCACGCCAAAGCCCGCGAGCGGGTAGTAGAAGGTGTCGGTGACGCCCTCGCGCTTCAGATACTTGCTCGCGAGCAGGGCACCCAGCGCGAGCACGAAGACGGTGAAGTAGATGACCGGACTGATAAGCACCGTGTTGAGCGGGTAATCGAGCGCGGCCCCGAACCCACCTTCGATACCCTGGTCGAAGGCATCCTCCACAACCCGGAGCGCGCCGCCAAAGAGGAAGAAGGGGACGAGCGCAAACAGAAACTCCCGGTAGGGCTCGAGGTCGAGCCGGCGAAGCAGGAGGGAGACACCCGCGAGCATGAAGACCAGCGTGGCCGCGTAGCCGGCCTCGGAGACCAGGGTGTAGCCGGGTTCGGCGACGAAGTTGGCGGTCGCGCGGGAACACCCCTCAGCGAGCGTCGCCCCGCGGACGACCTCGCCGGTCTCGCGGACGTAGACCAGACACTGGACGTTGACCGCGTCGGCGTGGACCGGTCCCCAGAAGTACCGATAGATGAAGCCGTAGTAGACCTGCTCGGTGAAGGCGACTGCGGCACCGGCGATGACCGCGACCGCGGCCACGAGGCCACCCACCCACGCCTGCTCCGGACTCACCCCGTCCCGGTCGAGGATTTCCATACCCGTGTGGGTGGGGGCCGCCGTGTTCAGCGTTCCGGTCGCGTGCGCCGTCGCTGCGGGTCCGCCGGCCACACACTCAGGACGAGCCTGGCGTCGCGTCGAAGGAGTCGCTGACGGCCGCGAGCAGGCGGTCGTGTGCCTGGCCGTTCGAGACCACCAGTCCCGTGCCGTCGTGGGCCCACGGTTCACCTCGGAGGTCGGTCACCGTTCCACCCGCACGCTGGACAAGATACGCGCCGGCGACGCTGTCCCAGGGGTGTGGCGTGCCGGTCGCCACCGCTCCGTCGAGGGAGCCGGCGGCCACGAGTGCCAGCGTTGCCTGTATGCTGCCGACCCGCCGAATGTCGCCGAATCGGGTCCCGAGTGCGTCCAGACTCGCCCCGCCATCCCGGCGAGGCCACCGGCCGACCGCTCCGATGGCAAACGTCTCGGGGTCGGTTCGCCCGCTGACGCGCATCGAGTCGCCGTTGCGGGTGACGCTCTCTGTGCTAGCCGCGTAGATGTCCTCCTGTGCGGGGAGGTAGGTGGCGACACCCACGGGGTCACCGTCGACCAGTGCCGCGACGACCGTCGCCCAGTACCGCAGCCCGCGGACGTAGTTCGCAGTACCGTCGATCGGGTCAACGACCCAGACCGGGCCCGAGGCTGGCACGGAATCGCGGCGGTCGACGCTCCCGACGACTGGGACCTCCTCCTCGCAGAGAACGGGGCTGTCGGGGAAGTCCCGGCGGACGGTCGCGACCACCTGTTGTTGGGCATCTCTGTCGGCGGCGGTCACGATGTCGGTCTTGTCGGCTTTCGTCTCGACGGCGAGTTCTTGCCGGAACGTGTTGCGGGCGACGACGCCGCCCGCCCGGGCCGCCCGCTCTGCGACGGCTGCCCGGTGAGTCTCGTCCATGGTCCCGACTCGCGCCGGGGCGAAAAAGCGTCGTCGGTTCTATACGACCGGTACACCCGGTACGGGAGCCGCCGCAGTGACTCTCCCGCCGCTCGACCGCCGACTCGGCAGTGTCGTGTGCATCGGTGGTATCTACTCCTGGATCCGGTGGCTGAGGACGACCTCTTCCAGCTCTTCGCGGGTCGTCCCCCCGTCGGTGGCAACCTGCTCGCTGTCGACGATCGGGACCATCGGTGCTCCGGTGTTCTCGGCATCCGTGAATCGGGTGTACATGGTTTTTCGGGATCCCTCATGGTCTGTCATGGGGGACGTACCGATCGACTTTGCTGGGACAGTAATAAATGTAATGATTTTTTGTGTGGTATGGGTTGGCACACCCTGCTGTCGCGTTGGCTGTTCCCGCTGCTCCGGGCACTCGAAGGCAGTATGCGAGGGAAGACCGCTCCGCTCGCGGGTCGCGCACTGCGCTCCCCGCTCGCAATGAGGCCTCCCGTTCGGGCGGCCTCGTGGGTCTTCCGCACTGGCGAGGGACCGCGTGGGTCCACAGTGCGAGGGAAGGGATTTGAACTTCAGTCGGCGGTGCCGACAGCGTTCGAACCCCTTCGTGTGCAGGCCGAGCGTTCCCGTTCGGTCACGCTCAGGCATGCGAGGGAAGGGATTTGAACCCTTGGACCCCTACGGGAGCGGATCTTGAGTCCGCCGCCGTTTCCAGGCTTGGCTACCCTCGCACGCATCGGGGCCTCTGGCCGGTACCCTCTTAGGTGTCACGAAGCAGGCCGCGGTCGGTTGTCGCCTGACTCACCTGACCGGGGAGCCACTGGCGAAGAGGACGTCACGCCACGGGTTGCTCGTCGGCCGCCCGGGCCGCAGTCATCCCATCCTCGCAGCCAACGCTGTTGACTCCCGGGAAAGTATAGTTGAATTTCGCTCTGGGTGACCGAGAGATCCGCCGAGAGAGCGACGACGACGGTGGTGTCGGGGCACGCGTGCAAAGGTACTTGTTTTTTGCAGCCCAGAAACCAACTGATGACCCACAGCGTCGAGGGGGATCCTGGTGGTGTCCTCGACAGCAAGCGCGCCGCGACCCAGTATCGCATTCTCGTCCAGATCGCGGACCGCCAGCCTGCCGTCAACCAGCAGGAAGTCGCCGACGCGATCGGTATTACGTCCCAGGCGGTCAGCAACTACCTCCAGGGGCTCGTCGACCGCGGCTGGGTCGAGAAGCTCGGACGGGGCCGCTACGAGGTGACCAAAGAGGGGGTCGACTGGCTCATCTCACGGACCGACGGGCTCCGCGAACTGGTCACCCACGTCTCCGAGGAAGTCATCGACGAGGTCGACGTCGAGAGCGCGCTGGCGACCGGGTCTATCGTCGACGGTGACCAGGTCTCACTGACAATGCGCGATGGCGTCCTGCGCGCTGCTCCGGGAGCGGGGGGCTCCGCCACCGCTGTCGCGGTGACGGCGGCCGACGCCGGTCAGGAGGTCGGGGTCACCGACTTCGAAGGTGTCGTCGACTACGAACTCGGCGGGGTGACCGCCGTGTCGGTCCCGGGCGTCCGCGACGGCGGAAGCCGGGCGGTCGACGCTGCCCGGGTCGCGGAGTTGGCCGGCGGACACGACCTGCTCGCGGTCGCTGGACCCGAGGCGCTCGCGCTCGCGCGGGCGGCCGACCTCGACCCTGACGTCCGCTTTGGCACGCCCGAGGCGGTTCGCGAGGCGGCGACCAAGGGGCTCGACGTCCTCCTGCTCGCTGCCAGCGACCGGCTCTCGACACACACTGACAAGCTCCGCGACGACAGCGTCAGCTACGAGGTCGTCGAACCAGGGACCGACTGATAGTGATTGCTGTGAGTATTTTCGGCATCCTGTGAGAATATCGGTGTT
>CAZOWU010000146.1:0-5818 GCA_964583735.1 uncultured Halobacteriales archaeon
GCACCTACCGCTATATCTCCCAGGAGCTGGGCCTGGAGATGGAACCGGTCGACCCCAAGAAGTACGTCCCCCGGTTCTGTTCCGAACTCACACTCTCCGAAGAGGTCCAGACCAAAGCAAACGACATCATCGAGACGACCGCCGAAGAAGGGCTGCTGTCGGGCAAGTCCCCGACCGGCTACGCGGCGGCCGCCATCTACGCCGCTTCGCTTCTGTGCAACGAGAAGAAGACCCAGCGCGAGGTCGCTGATGTCGCCCAAGTGACGGAGGTCACGATCCGGAACCGCTATCAGGAGCAGATCGAGGCGATGGGCATCCACAGCTGACCGCGCTGCCACCACACATTTATTAGCGATACACCGGCCAGCCACGGCTATGTGACCGTCGCTGCGGGGCGGCCACGCGGTTGTGCGACACACCGCCTCGCAGGCAGCCGTGTCGCCTGTTCGCCAGTACCCGCCGAATCAGCCTCGCCCTGCCGGGGGATCAGATTCATCACCCGGACCCACGTAGCTCCGGTAGATGCGACTCGGGGAGTTCATCGAGGATTTCGAGCGAGACGAGGCCGCCGAGCGCCGACGACTGGCCAGGGAGAAATCCTACGAGATCACGGACTACCTCGACGAGGTTGAGCGACAGTTCAGGGAGACCGTCCAGGGTGACTCGCTGTTCGGTGCGACCGCCCCCGAGATATTCGTCGGCCGGTCGGACTACCCGAGCGTCTCGACTGGCCTCCTCTCCCCCATGGACCGGGAGGCAGACCCCGAGAGCTACGCGACGGGCGGCCACTGGTACCGTGAGGGGCTCGGCATCGACGACATCCTCCAGCGTCGGACGGGACTGTTGAACGCCACTCGCTCGACGGGTGTCGACGCCACCGACGTCTGGGACGGATTCGTCGGCGTCCAGCGCGAGGTTGCCATCGCCGACCATCCCGTCGACGTGGAGGTCGGATTGAGCGACGAACCGGACCTAGACCTGACGCTCGACGACATCCAGACGCCGACCGGCCCCCGGGCCCGCGCAACCTCCGCCGACCTGGCAGAGAATCCCCACGTCCCCCGGCCCGTGGAGAAGACGCTCGAGGACGACGACTGGCAGGCCGAGGGAGCCATCACCTACCTCTACCGGCGGGACTTCGATGTCTACGACATCAACACGATCCTCTCGGCAGGCGCGCTCGGACAGGGACGAAGCCGCAGGCTCGTCCCGACCCGGTGGTCGATCACTGCCGTCGACGACACTGTTGGCCAGTACCTCCGCGGCCAGGTCCGCTCTTCGCCCTCGGTCGACGAGGTACAGGTCTGGCACAACGCCTATCTCGGGAACGACTACTGGGTGGTCCTGGCGCCCGGCAACTGGGAGTTCGAACTCGTCGAGCTCAAGGCGCCGGGGAGCGTCTGGAACCCCGAGCCGGACGGCGCTTACTACATGGCCGCCGACAGCGAATCCTACGAGGGTCGGACCGACTACGTCGACGAAACCGCTGGGGCGTACTACGCCACCCGGCTGGGTGTGCTCGAACACCTCGCGTCGGTCGACAGGCAGGCGACCTGCCTGGTCATCCGGCACGCGACCGAGGAGTACTGGGCGCCGGTCGGCGTCTGGCAGATCCGCGAAGGGATCCGGGACGCTTTCGAAGGCGAGCCCGCAGTCGCCGAGTCCTTCCACGCTGCAGTCCGTCAGCTCGCGCCGCGGCTGCCCGTCTCTCTGGACGCACTCCGTCGGAAGTCCGAACTCGTGGCCGGTGTCCAGTCACAGCTGACCGACTTCTGAGCGGTAATCCCGAGCCAGCCGGGGCGGCAGCTCCGGGCGAAGTGGCGTCAGTCGCGTCGGGGACCGGAAACCCACGGTGGTACCCATCGGGTCGCTCGACCGGACTGGCCGACTGTCTACTCCTTTGCGGTCGGCACCGGTCCCGTGCCGACAGCACCGTTCACGGCACGCTCGAACTCCTGTCTCGTCGCGAAGTAGGGAACGTCAATATCCTCCAGCACGGTTGCAAGCTCCTGCGGGCCGTCGGGCGTCCGAACCGTCGTTTCGCCCTCTCGCTCGATGACGGCACTCTTCTCGATGCCGTACATCAGCCGGGCGGAGACCCGCGCCAGGGGCGCGCCCTCGACGGGCTCGCCGTCGCCGAGTGCGACAGCCGGCTCTTCATCGTCATCGCTATCCTCGTCTGCCATACCTGCCGGTTCTCGACGGTGGCGATTAGTGTTTACGACTCGGGCTCTGTCGCTGTCGGACGCCCGTCTGACGGGGAGTTTTGACCGTTCGGCCCCCATTAAACCGCATGACCAGCCTGACAGACGTCTACGACGGCGGCGTCGGAGCCGTCGTCGACCGCCGTCAGCGCCTCCTCGGGGCCGGCGTGTTCATTCTCGGCGCGTCGATGGTCGTCGCGGCCATTCCAGTGGCGACGACGGGGGTTGCCGACCTGCTCGGTCTCGGGACCTACGAGGCCCGCAAGCTGGCCGGCATTCTCGCCGGTGTCGGCATCCCGGCGGTGTTCGTCGGTATTTTCGCGGTGTTGCCGGCCCCGAAGACCGTCCGCGCGCTCGCGGCGATCGGTGCCAGCGTCGCGCTCCTCGGCGTGGCGCTCTTTGCCTTCGTATACCCGGGCCAGTGGATCCCGGCCGACCCGGCACTGACCGTCGTGACCATTCTGGTCTACTCGTTGGGGACGCTCGCGACGTTCTGGTGTCTGTTCGTCGGGCTCGTGACGTTCAAAACCCGCAACGACCCCGGCGGGACCGCACGGCTCGATGTGACCGAAGCAGGGACAGTTCGTCTCGTGAGCGACGACACCGGGCCGGGGCTGAGCGGCGTCGGGCTCTCCGGGACACCCGACGGCGGTGTCGAGACCCAGACGAACCGCGGTCCTGCGGGCGACGGTGGAAGCGTGGCTGACCCCGCAGCCGACCCCGACACGGTCGAGTCCGCAACCGCCCGCGGCCAGCCCGACCCGTACTGCGGGAACTGCGCCCACTTCGAGTACGTCCGCGCCGACGGCGACCTCGCACCCTACTGTGGGCTCCACGGCGAGCTCATGGACAACATGGATGCCTGCGGTCAGTGGCAGCCCAACGACCAACCGTGAAATTAAACACGGGCGGCTAGTAGAGACGGACATGGAATTTTGCGACGAGTGCGGCTCGATGATGAAGACGGAGGATGGCCGGTGGGTGTGTGAGAGCTGTGGCTTCGAGAAGTCCCGGGACACCGAGCAGGAGGCGGCGATGACGACCACGCAGGGCCAGGAGGAATCCGAGGTCGTGGACATGAGCGAGACCGACGAGGAGGCCATCGGCCCGACGACTACCGCCCGCTGTCCGGAGTGTGGCCACGACCGGGCCCGCTACGAGATGAAGCAGATCCGCGCCGCAGACGAGTCAGAGACACGGTTTTTCACCTGCACCGAGTGTGGGCACAAGTGGCGCGAGGACGACCACTGAATGGCCGACCCGCAGTATCCGACCGTCGAGGTTCCGGACGCCTGGGAGTTGACAGCGGAGCGAGTCGAGACCCTGTTCGAGCTCCCGTTCATGTCGGTCCGCGGCGCGACCCGCCGGTACGAGGACCGCGTGGGACGTGACGCGGTCGCGGCAGCGACCGACCCGCAGTACGACGAGACGCTACGCTTCTTCGCGGCCACGCGGCTTGCTTTCGACCCGGGTCTCCCGCCGGGAACGCTCCCGGCGAGCATCCTTCCGTCGGTCAGACAGCAGGCACGACAGCGTTTCAAACAGCGCCTCCGTGACCGTGGCGTCTCCCGCGTCTCGCACGGCCGCTCGGAGCGGCTCAGGGTCGATGGTTCGCGGGTCCGCGCCCGCAGCTACACCGGCACTGTCGACACTCCAGAAGGGTACGAGCTCCCCGTCGAGGGGTGGCTCGCCGCCTGGCACGACGACGACTTCTTCGTTGTCACTGGCGGCTACCAGGACGGCCGGCTAGCGGACCTCTTCGACGTCGAAGACCCCGAAGCGCGGCTCTCTACCCCACCGCGGGACTACCGCGACGACTTCTTTACCCTCCTGCGCAGCGTCCGTTGAGCCCCGCGAGCGCGACGCCGACGCTACACGTTCCGTGCGAAGGCCAGATACCCGGTGTGGCCCACGCCCGTCGTCGAGGGTCTGGTGCCCCGTTCTTCGAACTCCATCTCCCGCTGGATGGTCTCCAGGGTCTCGACCTCGGCGAGACCGGCCCGACGCGCGGCTTCCACGGCGTCCCGGGTCGGCTCGACGAAGGGGGAGTAGACCGCCACGAAACCGCCGTCGACGAGCAGCGACGGCGCCCGCTCGACGACCGCTGGCGCGTCCGCGGTGTCGAGAGTTACGGTTTCGAACTGGTCCAGGTCGGGCAGGTGGGCTGCCACGTCGCCGGTGCGCACGTCGACCTGGTCCGTCACGCCCGCCAGTTCGATGTTCTCGCGGGCGACGTCGGCGAAGTCCGGGTCGCGCTCGTAAGTGATGACTTCGGCACCGACGCGGCCGAGCGAGGCCGCGAGGACCCCGGTCCCCGTGCCAGCATCGAGCACGCGGTCGCCGGCGCCGACGCCTGTGTGGCCGAGCACGAGCCCGATGTCCCGGGGCAGCATCGGCGCGCCGGTCCGCTCTAAGTGGTGAAACAGGTCGGGGCCCCGGAGCTCGCGCGCCCGGAACTCCTCACCGAGGTGCGTCTCGACGGTGTCGCCGGCCGCGACGTCTTCCGGCACCTCCAGCACGCCCAGGTCGGTCTCTAAGGTCTCGCCGGGGTCCAGCAGGTACTCGCGGTCCTCGCGGACGAAAAGCAGCGCCACGCTACTCCAGCCGCTCCACGGCGGCCGCCAAGTCACCGTCGGTCGCTTCCAGCGCCTCGCGGGCGGCGTCCTCGCCCGCACCGGTCCGCTGGGCGACGAGTTCGACATCGTCTTCGGGAATGCCTGCAACGTCGTCGTCCTCGCCGCCGGCCTCGTCGCTGGCGTCCGCTTCGAGGGCCTCGGCAGCCTGGTGTTCCGGGGAGCCGACCACTTGGTAGGTCGCCTGGCCCTGGGCGTCCATCTTCTGGACCTCCGCGTCAGTGAACACCAGCTTCTCGTCGGCAGTCGTGATCACGACCTCCTGGGCATCGATCTCCTCGATGTCGATCCCCATCTGTTCCATCATCTGCTTCATTTTGCGGGAGTTGAGCCCGCCGCCGCCTCCTCCAAACATACACGCTGTTCAGGTGGCCTCGACAAAAAGGGCTGTGTTACGAGCGGTCCGCCAGCGACTCGCCGCCGACCCCCTCGCGAACGGTCACAGCCACTCCAGTCCCGAACACCTCCATCCCTGCACTGGACAGCCGTGCCCGCCCGACAGCGAGCAGGTCACCACCCTCGTGTTCGACTAGCACCTCGTCGCCCGGCCGGACCCCGGTGTCCACTTCCTGGACGAACTTCGCGAACGCGTTGCGTCCCTCCGCAACATACGGACGGCTCTCGTCGCCGACCACCACGCGGTACCGGGGCTCCTCGAGCGCCGCCTGGAGCCGCCGGCCGCCGGTCACGCCGAGTGTGAACCGGCCGTCGGTTCCGTAGGTCGCCAGCCGGCCAGCCTCTGTGTGGAGCTGGCGCGGTCGGCCGGAGCTCGTGTGTGTCACGGTCACGCTGTCGGGGACCAGGGCCCGTCCCGCACTCGGCCCGAACTGGTAGGCCGCGACGGTCCGCAGCGTGGACACCTCTTCGGTCACGTGACTCCTTTCCCCCGCGCCCACTAAACGGCGTCGCACACGTCCGGCAATGGCCGGTCCTGCACCCGACGCGACCGGTACCGTGACACACTACACCACGACACGACAC
>CAZOWU010000147.1:0-3179 GCA_964583735.1 uncultured Halobacteriales archaeon
TCACAGCAATCACTATGAAAGGGGTCGGCGCGCGCCGGGGGCTTTCTGGTTCTTCTCGACAGCGCTTCCCGACTCAAAATCACCAGGTACGGCACGAAGTTTTATTCTCCCGTCCGCCGCCCTGCTAGAGAGTGACAATGAAACTTCCAGAAGAGGGACGCGACGGCGAGGAAGTCTTGACGGAGATGGCCGACCGCCGCGAAGGGGACGCCGACTGGCAGTCCGGGCGGACGTGGAGTCTCGTCTACCACGTCGACGAGCCCCACAAGCAGTTCAAAGACGAGGCCCACGCGCTGTACTCCACCCAGAACGCGCTCTCGCCCTCGGCCTTCCCCAGTCTCGTCGGCTTCGAGAACGACGTCGTCGGCATGCTCGCCGACTGGCTGGGCGGCGACGAGGAGACGGTCGGGAATCTGTCCTCGGGAGGCACCGAGAGCATCCTGCTTGCAGTCAAGACCGCCCGCGACTGGGCGCGGGCCGAGCAGGGGGTCGACCGCCCGCACGTCGTGTTGCCCGAGACCGCTCACCCGGCCTTCTCCAAGGGCGTCCACTACTTCGGGCTGGAGGAGACCCGCGTCCCCTGCCAGGATGACTGGCGCGCGGACCCCGACGCGATGGCCGAGGCCGTGCGAGCGGAGACCGCGCTGGTGGTCGCCTCGGCGCCCTCCTACCCGCACGGCGTCGTCGACCCGGTCGAGGCCGTCGCAGCCGTCGCCGAGGAGGCGGAAGCGATGTGTCACGTCGACGCCTGCATCGGGGGGATCATGCTCGCCTCGCTGCGCGACCTGGGCCGGGACGTCCCTCCCTTCGACCTCTCTGTCGACGGCGTCACCTCGCTGTCGGTCGACCCCCACAAGTACGGCTACACCGCGAAGGGCGCCTCGACGCTCCTGTGGGCCGACGCCGACCACCGCGAGCACCAGTACTTTGCCTTCGACGACTGGCCGGGCGGGGTCTACGCCGGGCCGACGATGGCCGGCACGCGCCCGGGCGGTCCCATCGCCGCTGCGTGGGGTGTGATGCAGAAGCTGGGCCACGAGGGGTATCTCGACCTGGCCGCGACGACAATCGAGACGACCGAGCGGCTGCTCGCGGGCGTCGCCGACATCGACGGGCTCGAGGTGGTTGCGGACCCCGAGATGACGATCTTCGCGGTGGAGTCGACGGACCCGGACCTCGACGCCTACCAGGTCCACGCCGAGATGACAGAGCGCGACTGGGGGCTGGGCCGCCAGCAGCGCCCCGAGAGCCTCCACACGAGCGTGATGTACCACCACCGCGACTGTGTCGAGGCGTTCCTCGCGGACCTGCGCGACTCCGTGGCTGCCGCCCGCGAGACGGCCACGGATGACGACCGCGCGCCGATGTACGGCATGAACGCCGAGATGGCCGAGGACGGCGACTACGCACACCTGGCGGAGACAATGCTCAACGACGCGGTCTACCGTCCCTGATTCGAGACGCGCCGCTCAGCGTGCTCGATTGCTGCTCACCGCGGCCAGTTGCAGTTCCCACACCGGTCGCCGGAGTCGCGGTCCACGCGGTCGCGGACCTCGGCCCAGTTTCCCTCCACAGCCTCCCCGTCGGGTTCGGCCCCGCACCCGCGCGTCCCGACCAGGTGCCACGTCCCGCTCTGCTCGTTTTGGACGGCTCTCATACCGGACGGTCCGTCCGCCCCCACGAGAGGCTGACGGATCCTGTGCCTGGGAACACGCGGGCCGCTCGTGTGCACGAGGGGTGGCCCATAGGCGGGCCAGCGAGTCAGTCGCGCGGGGAGAGGTCCTCGGACGGTGCCTCGGCCACGACGACACCGGCGAGGTCCCTGAGTTCCTCGGCAAGCAGCACGAGCAGGTCGTCCATCGCGATGATCCCCGCGGTAGCGCCCGCGTCGTCGACGACCGGGAGCCGCCGGACCGCTGCCCGCGCCATCAGTTCGGTGACCTCGAGGACGCTGGCGTCCTCGTGGACCGTCTCCGGGTCGGGGGTCATGACCTCCGAGACGGTCACCTCGCACGGGTCGTGCCGGGGCTCGAGGACCTCCACTACGAGGTCGCGGTCGGTGACGACCCCCACTGGGCGGCCGTCCGCCTCGACGACGGCACACCCGATCCTGTGCTCCCGCAACGTCGTCGTCAGCTCGTCCGCCGACTGGTCAGGGCGTGTCGTGACCACGTCCAGCTGTGCGAAGTCGATCACTGTCATATGGTATCACGTATACACCGGGAACGGCGGGAGGCATTAAACTGGGTGACCGGGTGCCCGGGAACGTGGCGTGTCTGCCGGTGTCCAGCCCCAGTCACTGTTGGGAACGGAACAATCCTTATCAGTTACTCACCAGTTCGTCTCAACGATGAAGTGTCCGAACTGCAGGGCTGCGGTCGTAGATGACGCCCGATTCTGCCCGGAGTGTGGGGCGGCGCTCGGGGAGCGCGGGGGAAACCAGGGCGGGGGCCAGAGGGGGGACGACACACAGGGAACACGACGCGGACAGCCGGGCCAGGGTCGACGGATGCCAGCATCTAGGTCGGCCGACGCCGAGGATGCCCAGCCCGCAACGGACACCGGTCTGGGCCAGCAGGGCCAGCAGCCTGGGGTGGAGGCAGGGGCGGGGGCGCCGCCGGAGCAGCCCCCGCCGGCACAGGCACCGCAGGGCCCCCCCGCGGACGGTCGGGACGGTGGGAGGTCGAGCCGTGTCTCCCGACGGACGCTACTCGCGGGCGGTGCCGGCGTGCTCGCGGTCGCTGCCGCCGGCGGGTGGTACGCCTTCTTCCGGGAGCCCGGTCCCGTCGCGGCTGCTCGACGGAGCTGGGAGGCCTGGAAAGCCAGTGACTTCGAGGCCTACGACCCGGTGGTCCACACGGACTCGCCGTTGCGGGAGAACTGGCCACAGGACTTCGGGGAGAATTTCGGCCCGCAGGAGGGGACGGAGCTGACCATGGAATCGCGGGAACTGGTCGAGCAGGGGGAGACGGAAGCTATCGTCCGTGAGGTCTACGTCTGGGACCCGCCAAGCGAGCGCCCGCTGCGGGTGACCAACCGCCTCACTCTCCGGACCAAAAACGGTGCCTGGAAGCTCTGGGACATCCGGAACACGGGCGAACGGCCGGTCGAGGGCTGAGCCGCGGTCGGCGGGCCGGTGGAGACGTCACGAATGCGAGCGAGCGGGGACACCCCACCAG
>CAZOWU010000147.1:3279-5792 GCA_964583735.1 uncultured Halobacteriales archaeon
GACACCCCACCAGAGCCGACGTCTTACGAGCCAAACAGCCGGTCGAACTCGGTGGTGCTGTCGTCGGTGCCGGCGACGACGGCCTCGTCGCCCTCCCGGAACTCGAAGGTAGCGGGGTCGAAGTCGGTGACCGTCTCCCCGTTCCTGACGACGGCCACGACCGTGCTCCCGGTCCTCGACCGGACCTCCGCGTCGGCGACCGTCGTCCCGACCAGCCCCTTCGCAGGGAGGCGGACGACGCTTATCTGCTTACTGTAGGAGAGGATATCCTTGTCCTCGAGGACAGTCGAGACCAGCATCCGCCCGCTTATCGTGGCCAGCGACTGGACGTAGTCCGCGCCCGCCCGGTAGAGCTTCTGGATGTTCGCCTCCTCGTTTGCCCGCACGACGACCTGCACGTCTGGATTGAGTTCCTTGGCGATTAGCGTCGACAGCGTCGCGGCGGTGTCGTCGGCTATCATCAACAACAGCGCCGAGGCGTCCCCGATCCCGGCCTCGGACAGCACGTCGGGGTCGCGGGCATCCCCGACCACGTCGACACCCTGTTTGTCCTCGCTGTCGAGGACGGTCACCTCCGAGCTAGTCCCGGAGAGCGCGCCGTGGGCAGCCTCCCCGGAGTCGCCGTGGCCGGCGACGATGACTCGCTGTGGCGAGAGCGGGCGCACCGTCGACGCGGTCGCCTCGCGCAGGTCTGCCAGCCGGTCGGGGTCACCGGCCGCGAGCAGCTGCATCCCCGGTTCGAATTCGGTGTCGGGCTCGACCGGTGCCTCGAACTCGCTGGCGGTCCACGCCCCGAGGACGTTCACCCCGAAGCGCTCGCGGAGCCGGGCCTCATCGAAGGTGCGCCGACAGAGGTCGCTCCCCTCCTGGACGGTGAGTTCGACGAGTTCGAACGCCTCGCCGATGACGACGCTCTCGTCGACGCGGGTCGTCACCGCAGTGGGGAGTTCGGCGGCCAGACTCTCGCCCAGCAGCTGGCGTGGCGACAGAACCGCGTCGGCACCGGCGACACTGTGGTACTGTGCGAGTTCGGCGTCCTCGACGAGTGTCACCACTTGGACGTCCGGGGCAACGTCCAGGGCCGCGAGCACGATACTCGCGTTCGCGTCATCGGCGGCGTCGGCGACGACCGCACGCGCCGTCCCGATGCCCGCTCGCTCGAGGGCGTCCGTGGACTCGGGGTCGCCCTGGATGACGTCGTAGTCGTCCTCGTGAAGACGCTGGGCACACTGCTCGTCGGCCTCGACGAGGACGTAGGACTGGTCTCTGGCGTCCAGCTCCGCGACGAACGCGTCGGTGCGGGAGGTGTGGGTGCACACGACGATGTGGTCCGCCCGGTCGGTCAGAGTCGCGGGGGGCACCGGCGAGAGCGTGTCCCGAAGCCAGGGCACCGCAAAGACGTCGGCGGCGGTGAGGATGAGCCCGATCCCCGTGAACTGCATCAGGATGACGAGGACGTTCATCTGCGGGGTCTGCCAGGGCGCATCCTCGCCGTAGCCGGTCGTCGTGAACGTCTGGATGACGACCTCGAGTGAGTGGTACAGCGGCCGTGGCCGGTCCTCCCAGACCGCCATGCCGGTGCTGTACACCAGCGTCAGCACGATGGTCACCGCAGTGACCAGGGCGAGATAGTAGACGGTTCGACGCTTGAGGAGAGCCATACCGGGACGTGACACCGGCCCGTCTTGACTGTCCGGGTCGCCCGTCCCGGACAACAGTGGGCAGTCGTCGGGAGAGTGGGCGGCAGTCGTCGGGACAGTGGGCGGCAGTCGTCGGGACAGTCGGCCCGGCCGCGTTCAGATGGGGACGTCGGGGGTCTCGAAGGCGCCCTCGTCCCGGGCGGGGTCGTACTGATCGATGGCCGCGCGGACGACCTCGAAGGTGGCTCGCTTGCCCCAGCGTGCGGTGTTCAGGTGGAGGTCGTAGAACTCCCGGTTGTCGACGTCGATCTCGTAGTAGGCGTCGTACCGCTGGGCTTCGCCGACCTCGCGGACCTGCATCTCGGCGACGGTCTCCTCCCGGTCGCTCACGCGCTGCTTGCGGACCTCGTCGGGGGCATCCAGCCGGATGCGGAGGTCGGCGCGGCTGCCGGCGAGCCAGCCCGCCAGGCGGGATTCGAGGAGACAGGGCTTGTTCGAGGTTCCCCACTCCTCGGCGATGGTGCGGAGCCGTCTGTCCAGCTCGCGGTCGAACTCGTCGGACGCCTGGGCTTTCGCGCTGAGCTGGGTGAGCGTGAGTCCCCGGTCGTCGGCGAGTTCCCGGAACACGTCGCCGCCGGAGATGTACGGACAGCCGATTGCGTCCGCGAGCTGTCTGCACAGCGTCGTTGCACCACAGCCAGGCGGCCCGGAGACGGTGATGAAGAGGTTCGTGTCGATCGATGTCGTCGACTGGCTCCCGGCCCGGCTCATGGCCGACCCGTCGGCCAGTAAACGGAAAAGGGACAGCATTTCCGCCGGGGCCGGACCCTGGCGGCGCGCGGTCTCCGACGAGGGTTCCGGTGAGCTCCTCGG
>CAZOWU010000148.1:0-2429 GCA_964583735.1 uncultured Halobacteriales archaeon
CCAGCCTCGTATAGGTCCTCGATCTCGGCGTCAGCAAGTTCGCGGTCGTACAAGCGGACCTCGTCGACCTTCGCTTTCAGGTTGGCGTCGTCGTACTCCGTGCGCCCGATCTCGACGGGGTGGTCGGTCTCGGTCGTGTAGGACTCGGGGGCGCTGAACGTGTTCGCGACCTCGGTCCCGTCGATAGCGACTTCGGCCTCGTCCTGATAATCGTTGACGTCGATGGCAACGTGGTGCCACTGTGAGTCGGAGGGAATCTCGGCGAGCAGGGCGTAGTCGTTTCCGTTGCGCTCGCCGTAGTAGCCGACGTACGGCGGCGAGCCGCTGCAGGTTGCCCAGCTTGGGCAGGGCTGGTCGGTGACGATCAGTGCCCAGTCGCCGTCGTAGTTACCCGCCGACTTCCCAATAACCGCCGCCTTCCCCCCGGGAGTATTGATATCGACGCTTCCTTGGAAGTTGATCCACGCACTCGCGGTGAGTTCGAGGTTATCACCGCCGTCCAACCGAGAGTCGGTGCCGGGGTCGTCGATGAACACCTCGTCCTCGCTTCCACTGTCGTCGTTGAACTTCCAGCTCGACGTCCCGTGGATCCCGGTCACGCCACGGGTCGGGTCGTTGTTGCTCGCGTCTGTCGTACCGTATCCCTTCACCTCACCGTCGAAACCGTTGCCGGTGACGTCGGTGACCGTATCGCCGCTCTCTTCATCGAAGGTCCAGTAGCCGACGAGGGAGCGCGATTCCCCGGACCTGTCAGCTCGTCTGTCGAAGGCCGGATATCCGAGCATGACCTGGTCTGCCTGCCGGTCACCGAACCCGTCGTGAACGACGCGGACATCCTCCTGATTGTTGTCCCAGTCGCTCGCCGTATACCAGCGGTAGTCGGCAGGCGAGGAGACGACACTGTCGTTGAGCGGAAGGCCAGGAACAGTCACACCGCCGGCGGATTCGGCGGCGGTCAGGTTGGCGTAGACGGTCCCGCTCACGCCGGTGCCGATGTCTGCGGTGTACTCGTAATCGTCGCCGGTAGCGGTCTCGGTGAAATCCGACCGCGAGAGCGTGTCGTCGGGCACTGCGCCGCCGACCTCGACGGTGATGTCGTCCAGTTCGGACGAACTCCGGAAGGCGACGTCGACGTCCTGTCCTGGTGCCACCACTCGGTAGTTGCTGATCCCCGGGGCTGTGGTATCGGTAAACCGCGTGGTCCGGGTCCCGCCGTCGATGATGTAGTCGACTGCGAACGTGACCGTCTCGTCGCCCATCCCCTGGTCGAATTGGTCGATAGTGATCTCCACAGCGGTGTTTGCAGGGATGGTCTGGCTACCACCTATCTTCGTCTCGTCGTCAGGCTGGTCGAGGTCGGCGATGAAGCCGACATCACGGATCGTCTGGTCCGTGGGTCCGCTTCCGTCATCGTAGTTGACCTGCCCGTCGGCCGACCCGTCGGCACCGACGTCGATGGCGATCTCGTCGTTCCCGGAGGCGACCAGCGTGTCGATACTATCGTCGGCCGGGTCGAGGAAGAGTTCGGAGAGGCGTACCGAACGGTTCCACTCGTTGTAGACGGTAAAGGAGACCACGCCACCGCCGTCGGCAGACAGGTCGTCGCGGTACTCCAGCCCGGAGATGCTGACGGTTTCCGACGTGGAAGTTACTGTGGCGCCCTTGTCGTCGGTCACTCTGAGCGAAATCTCGTAATCGCCAGGCGTGAACGTCCGCGTGACCGTCTCACCAGTCTCCTCGTAGTTGTCGTCGCCGTCGACGTCCCACTCGTAGCTGACGATGGTGCCGTCTGGGTCGGTACTCGGGCTGCCGTTGAGCGTCACTGTGGTGTTGCTCGTGGGAAACTCCGGCGTGACATCGAAGGCAGGCTCGGGCTCGGCGTTGAAGTCACGGAAGCTCGTGTTGAACCCGAAGTCGCCGACGTTCTGTCCCACGCCGACCCGTGGATCCAGCTTCGTCCGGTGCGCCCGTTCGTCCCCGGTCGGGGAGCCCGCTCCCGGTCCGGCGGACGCGAGCCTGACTGTCCCTCTGTCGGGGTCGGAGACCGAGACTGCGGTCCGGTTGTCGAGCGGGACGTAGACGGTCACGTCCGGGTCCGGTGCCTCGAGTTCGAGACACGCCCGAACGTCTTCCGGAACGAACGTACCGTCACAGTCGTCGGGCGGGACAACATCGAGGGTGTACCGGTTCTGGTTAACACGGTCGGGAAACTCCGCGCGCACCGAGGCTTGCCCCCGGGCCCCGAGGCTGTCGACCCGGGCGAGCTGGTCTGCGACCCGGCTGCCGATGGTTTCGAGCTGTTCACGCGTCGAGGCCTCCTGCTGGCCGTCGACGAACGTCGAGAGGCCGACGAGCAGCCCCGAGAGGAGGACGGCGGTGATCCCGACGACCAGCACGTGCGAGAGGGCCGTGGCCGCGCCCCGGTCGAC
>CAZOWU010000148.1:2529-5767 GCA_964583735.1 uncultured Halobacteriales archaeon
CCCCCCGAAACGTCCGGTCATGCTCCCGCCTCCGTGTAGACGCTCAGGTTGTAGACGTTCCGGTAGGTGGTCGTCGACCCGAGGTAGGCGGTGGTGACGTTGGCCTGCCACAACGCCGGCGTTCGGCAGGGGTCGTCGAGGGCGATACTCGTGGTGCAGTCATTTACTCCCGTCCCGCTCAGGCTGCGGTTCGCCACCAGCTCGTACTCGGCCGTCAAGCGGTCGCCGTCCGTTACCTCGACCTCATGTGGCGGTGCGAGCTGTCCGAGCCCGGTAAACGAGCTATTTGCCCCGCAGTTGCCCCGAAGCTCGCCGCGATAGAAGTCGACCAGGACGCGGTTGAATCTCGGCGCGCAGGTCGCCTCGACCGGGGCAGCGAAGCTGGGATCCGCTTCGACCGACAGCTCTCCAGCGTCTCGGCTGACGGTGTAGGTGATGCTGGCAGTGGTGTTGTCGACGGTGACCGTCGTGTCTGCGGTATCGGTTCCGGAGACGTTGACGTCGGCGACGAACCAGCGGACGGTCGCGGGGTCGGCGTCGTCCACGAGCGTCCAGTCCTGATTACTCCCCGGCGAGGTCAGCGGTCCGTCCGCTGCCTGGACGAGTCGTTCCCCGAAGCTACTGTTCCCGCGGTCAAGTCGGATCTCGACCGTCGCAGAGCTGGAGGTCGCAGCCATCGATCTCCGAAGCCGGCCGTACTCGTCAGTCAAATTGTCGGCGTCCGTCCCGAGTTCGGCCGTGGTACGGTTGCGTTCGTTGACGTTGACGCGGTGGAACCCCTGGGCCAGGGTCCGGCGAGTCTGTTGGTCGAACGTGCTGGCCTCGTCGAGCTGGTCGCTGGTCGTCGTCGGGACGGCGCTGTCGACGAATACAGTGGTGTTTAATAGTACCGTCAGCCCGACGACGACGGTGGCGATGATGAAGGCTCCGATGAGGATCAGCTGTGCGCGGTCGTCGCCGCCCGTACTGTCACTTATGTCTACCATACTGTCACCCTGACCTCCACGACGTTGTACAGCGGCCCGTCGGGGTCGGCGTCCGGTACCGGGTAGTAGCCGTCGTCGTTGTCTGTCGCGTCGGTGTCGTACTCACAGAGCTCGACGCCCTGGTTCGCGATCTGGTCGGTACTCAGGGTCTGGTTGTCGAACAGCGTGACGGTGTGTGTCGCGACGACTGCATTCTTCGGCGGCGTCCCCTGACGGACCATGGTCGTGGTCTCGGTCGCGACCGAGTCGTCGGCCGTTGAAACCGACCCCGGGCCACAGGTCGGCTCGTCGGCCCCAGTGAGGTAGGCGATCTCGACGTTGTACAGGTATCCTCGGCTCGTGAGCGTCTCGTTGAGCATCGCACCGAACTGCTGGGGCGGCGGGGCCGAACCGTACCCGCGTTCGGGGGTGAGTCCATCGTAGAACGTCCGGCGTGCCGGGTCCCAGTACCGGACCAGTGTGGAGAGGTCGAAACTGTCGCTGGCGGCCGTGATCGCGAGGATATCCGACGCCTGTTGGCGCAGCGAGTCCCGGACCTCCGGTGATTCCTCGCCGGCCGTCGACGGCGTCACGACCGTCGCGTTCAGCGCGAAGACGACCGCACTGATGATGAGCAACGCGCCGATGACCGCTTCCAGCGTGTATGCCTGACCTCGGTCGTTCCCCATCACCAGACCCTCACCACCAGCCGGCAGGCCGGCGTGCAGCCGGCGTAGCTGTCGTTCGACAGCGTGACGATGCGGACAGCTTCCCCTCCGGACTGGCCCCGGTACGTGGCTCCGGCCGTCAGCGGCGAGGTGTTCTCCGCAGTCACGAATGTCTCCCCGTCCAGGGCCGTGACTGTGACATTGATCTGCCAGGTGGTCCGGAGCGCGAACCACTGCTCGAGGTCTTCCTGAGACAGCGTCCCGAGCGACTGCACCCCCTCGGGGTCGATGACGGGGTCGTCACTCGCCGCCCCGGTCGTCTCGTTCACTACGATATCCTGTGCAACCCGGTCAGTGGCCGCCGAAACCGCACCGGAGAGGTCCTCCTGGCCGGTCGGGACCAGCGACGGGAACAGACTGACCGTCGCTGTGATCGTGAGAACGAACAGCGAGATACCCAGCGCGTAGTCGTAAAGCGTCTGGCCGCGCGTTCCAGGGCCCGACGACCTGGTGTGCTGGATACCGGTAGTCATGTTCTCCGCACCCCCGTAACTGAACGAACCTGCGAGTTTGCCCGGTATAACGGTTTTGTTGGTATTATCAAATGAAAATCCGCTTCCAGCGACGCAAGACAGCGGTCAAGCCCGGCGCTCGAACAGTTCGCGGACGGTTTCCTCGACATCCCGCTCGGGCGCCCAGCCCAGCCGCTCGCGGGCGCGAGTCGTGTCGACGGGAAAGTCACTGACCAGCGTCTCGTCGTCGCCGCGGGGATTCTCGACCAGCTCGACCGGCGGGTCCCGGCCGTGTTCGACGGCCACCTCCCGCACGAGCCCGGCGATCGACTCGACGCTCGGGTCCTCGTCGCTGGCGACCCCGCATTTCTCGACGCCCGTCTCGCCGGCGTCGACGTCGCTCCACTCCGGTGGGTCGTCTGCCGCGGGCCGGTCGGAACCGGACGAGCCGCGGCGTCGTGAGTGCATTCGTGCCATGGTTGATTGGAACTGTGGACCGCTGGCGTTGCGCCGTGTGGCGCGGACACCACCGCAATCCCAAGCTGCTCAAGCGAGCGGCGTGTCGGACTTGCGGCCGTGTGTTCCCACCGGAAACTGTCGGCTCGCGGTGAAAACTGTTTCCATCCGCGGAGGTGTCCTCGAGCGTCGGATGGCCGTCGACGCCCACCTTCGAGGAGACGGAGCTCCCACCGGGAAACACTCCCAGCCGTGGTGCTATCTCCGACGAGTATCGGCAGTGTGGCCTCTACAACTCATTTTACATTTTGATTCTTCGGCCAGATCGTTTATTACCGAATAGTAATGATCGCCCGTTGAATGAAAAATCGGCCGGGCAGAGAGCGCGGCTGTCCGGGGGGGCGCGGGCAATCGTCGGTCATCGGCGTGGTGCTCATCCTCGGGCTGGTCATCGCGAGCATGACAGTCATCGCGACTGTCGGCGGGGTCGCGTTACTCAACACGGAAGACGAGCTCTCGGTGTCGCGTGCGGAGAAGGTGATGACCCAGTTCGACTCACAGAGTGCGCTGGTCGCGCTGGGTGAGACCGACGCCCGTCAGACCCGGCTCGCCTCGGGCAACAGCGGCGGATACACCC
>CAZOWU010000149.1:0-5669 GCA_964583735.1 uncultured Halobacteriales archaeon
CGGCCAGCCCCCACTCGGGACGGGTCTCGGCCCAGTCGGCGGCACGGCGTTCGGTTTCACGGATGCCCGACCCGCTATCGCTGCCCATATCGCCGGCACGCTCGGCGGTCGCGCCGGCCCGGGCAGTCGCGAGGTCCGCACGGAGTTGCGCGATGTCCTCCTCGTGGCTCTCGGGGACGTCGCCGGCGTACAGTTCCACCTCGTCGGTCGTCGTGTTGTGCTCGCCGGCGACGAAGACGGTGTCGGCGGGGATATCGACCCCGCGGTCCCGGAGTTCCGCTCTGACTGCGTCGTCGTTACAGAGCGTCGCGAGGACACGGGCGCTCGGACCGCCCGGGTTACCGGCGCAGGCTCCGCAGTCGAGACTGGAGTCGAACGGGTTGTTCGCCGTCTGGCTGGCGTGACCGGCGAAGACCACCACGCGGGCGAACTGCTCCCACCCCATGAGTTCGAAGGCCGTTGCGGCGTACTCGACCTTTTGCTCGAGCGTGAGGCCCTCGGGGAGGTCGTGTGCGGCATCCGGGTCGTGGTCGACTGTCGGCTCGCAGAACTCGTGGTCGTCGGGGACCTGCTCGTCGGTGACGTCGAGGAGGTCGGAGACCCGCGCCGGGAGGAGCGTCCGGGCGGCCATGGCGGTCCCGTACCCGGCTCCGGCGCTCTCGACGAAGCTGAACGCGGTCGCGGCGTTGGTCTTGAGCGCGTCCACGATGTCTCTGCCGGCATCGAGGACGCTTGACCAGTGGTCGTGACTGTCCCGTGCGTGGTCGTGCTCGCCAGCTGGGCGGTCTGCGATGCGGTGCTCGGCGTCGAGAATGGGTGGGCAGGCGTCGACGGTCACACCGGCGTCGTAGCCCTCGTACCGCATGGGGACCCCGAAGAAGCCGGCGTAGCCGTGGGTCTCGTAGTCACCGGCGGCCTCGACGTGGCGCCGGATGACCTCCGAGCGGGTGTCGATGCAGAACACGAGCTGTGCGTCCGGCCGGCCGTCCTCCTCGGCGGTCTCCTGAGTGGCGCTCGCGTCGGTCAGGGCTGTGACCAGCTGCTGGCGGTAGGTCGCCTCCCAGGCTGCCAGCCAGCCCTCTGCGAGGGGAACCTGTTTCTCGTCCTCGCTCCCGGCACCGTGGTCGCGGCTGGCGACACCACTCCCGGGGCCGTCGTCAGTGTGGGCCATGGCTGCGTCTCCCGGCGGCGCCAATGGTGCGTCGAGCAGGTCGGTCAGCGCCAGCCGGACCGCCAGGTAGCCGGCCAGTGTGACCGGGTAGGCCGACTGCCAGGCCCCGTCGTTGTCGATACGCTGTTTGATGAATCCGGTCCAGCCGGGGAGTGCGGCCAGGTGGGACTCGAAAACTGCCGGCCACTGTTCTCTCGGGTGGTCGGCGAGCGACTGCTCGATGGCCGCGACGGGGCTGGGCGGCAGGTCGGCGAGCCGTTCGCGGCCGGGGATATCGCGGTCGTGGCGCGCGACCTTTCTGACCGCAGCGTAGAACCCCTCCTCGCGGTTCGGCATCGGCCAGTGGGCCTTCCCCTGGTCAAAGAAGACAGCGAGCCACTTCGCCAGCAGTTTGTCGACCCCGTCCGTGGCGTCGTCGGTCCCGTCAGACTTCTCGCGCTCCGTCTCCGCCTCGGCCATCCGGTCGAGCAGGGTCTCCGGCGACTCCTCGCAGCCGTGGTCCACCAGTTCGGCTTCGAGGATGTCGGGGTCGATCCGGCCGTTCTCCCACGCCCGGCGAAACACGTCGGCGCTCGGGTAGCCGTTCGCGGAGAACAGCCGCTCGCCCTCGCGGACCGCCTCGTGGAACGGCCGGCTTTCGAACCCGGCGAGCGGGTTGGCGGTCACGAACGAGTGGAGCGGCCAGACTGGGCCGACGGCGTCGGCTGCCCGTTCGATGCTGTCGCGAACGTCGATGTCAGTACTCATTGTACTCCTCCCGTGAGGTCAGCAGGGTTCCGGGCGGTGCCCGCGTGGCGTTTACAAGCGTCACGTAGAGGCGGTCGCTGTAGCGGTATGCGCCGGTCTCGATGGCGACGTACGCACCGAGGAACGCGGCTGACACGACGACGTGAACGACGGTCAACTCGACCGGTGCGGTCACCACGGGCAGTCCATTCATCACGCCCGTAACGGCGACGTAGACAACGGCGTACGCGGCGGTTGCCGGCAGGAAGACCAGCGGCACGACCCCGTACCGGTAGGTCGCCGGGAGCGTGCTCCTCCGCACGGCGCTCTGCGTCGCGTGCATCGTCGTCAGCACGACGAGACCGGTCAGCAGGAGGCCGCTGTCGATACTGGTCCCTTTGCCGGTGAGGCCGGCGAACAGGACCCCGCCGGCGACCGCCGTCAGCGCGGTCACGACCAGTCCAACGGCTCCCACCCCGGTCGCCGCGTGCGTCGTGTCGGCCGGACTCGTGTGCTCGACCTCCTCGCCCGAGGAGAGGAACAGGTAGGCCTTGTAGAAGCCGTGAAGCACGAGATGCGTGATGGCTGCCCCGAAGAAGCCGAGGCCGGCCTGCATAATCATGAAGCCCATCTGGCCGACCGTCGAGCAGCCCAGCCGGGTCTTGACGTCGACCTGGACCGACTTCAGGAGCTTTCCAAGCAGCGCACTCGCCGCCCCGACGAGTACGATGGCCAGCATAACCCAGGCCTCGACGGTGACGACTGGCGCGAACCGCACGAGCAGGATTCCCCCGGCGTTGACGAAGCCGGCGTGCATCAGCGCCGAGGCCGGCGTGGGAGCGGTCATCGACGAGAGCAGCCACGTCTGAAACGGGACGAGCGCCGACTGAACCATCGCCGCGAGCAGGAGCGTGCCGGCGGCAACCAGCACGGCCGTCGAGGAAGTCCCGACAGTCGACCCGACCCCGGAGACCGTCGTCGCCCCGGTGTCCCACCACAGCGTCACCAGTGCGACCGCGAGCGCAGCACTCCCGGCCAGGAAGTACCGGCGCGCGAGCGCTGCCGCGGCCTGTGCCTGTGGCCACTGCTCGACGTGGCCGACCAGGCCGGCCATCACGAGCCCCATCGCGAGCCACGCGACCCAGAACAGGAGGAGGTTGTCCGCCGCGACCAGCACCACCACGACCAGCGTGAAGGCGAACACGCGCCCGAAGAACCGGTCGACGGTCCGGCTGCCGGCCATGTAGCGCCGCGAGTAGCTGTGGACGATGCCGCTGAAGAAGGTGACCGCCAGCCACATCACGGCCGTCAGTCCGTCGACGGCTACCAGCCCCGCCAGCTCCCAGGGTCCGCCACTCCAGCCGTAGACGGCCAGCACGCCGAGGCTCGCGAGCCACAGGAGCCACACGAGTCGCGTCAGTGTCGCCGGCACGCGTGATTGCTCGCCCGTCGGGGTCGGAAGCTGTCCTACGGTCGGTTCCTGGGTTGGTCCTGTCATCGTTTGGTCCGTCTCCGGCTGCGACGACGACCTGTGCCACGCCGTGTGCCACGGCCGCCGGTCGCGCTCACCCGTACGGTCGAACAGTATGTCTATTAAATCTACTCATTTTACCAGAACGTTCTCTCAGACGTAAATAATAGAACACAATGTTTTTCGGGGTTGCCTAACCGGGGCTGCCCGCCGTGGCGTGGCCGGCAACAGTGCGCTCGGGAACCGGGAACCGGGACCGTGCCGTTCGGGCTGGCGTCGCCCTGTCGGTGGCTCCTCGGCGAAGCGGTCCCATCCGACCGTCTGTGCTGGTCTGCCCGGTATCTTTCCCCTGGCCTGTTCGCGTCCTCGATTCGCTCGTGTTACCGAACTGTTCGGATACTGAATAGGGAAAACCATATCGTTCTCTAGCGGGCACGTTCGGTATGGAAGAGTTGGCGGGGACCGTCCTCCTCGGCGAATCGTTCGAGCCGGTCTCCGGCCGGGTCGTCGTCGAGCACGGCCAGATCGAGGCCATCGAGGAGGGCGAAACGGAATCCACGGATATCATCCTGCCGGCGTTCGTGAACGCACACACCCACCTCGGCGATTCCGTCGCAAAGGAAGCCAGCGTTGGGCTCTCACTCGAGGAGGCCGTCGCACCGCCGGACAGTCTGAAACACCGTCGGCTGGCTGCTGCCGACCGGGCCGAACTCGTGACGGCGATGCGCCGGACGCTCCGGTTCATGACGCAAACCGGGACGGTCTCGTGTCTGGATTTCCGCGAGTCGGGAGTCGAGGGGGCCCGCGCGCTTCGGGATGCCGCCCGGCCGGTCGATGCCGACCCGTTCATTTTCGGAAGCGGGGACCGGTCGGTCCTCGACGTCGCCGACGGCTTCGGGGCGAGCGGCGCAAACGACGACGACTTTACCGACCAGCGTGGCGCGGCACGGGAACGCGACGTCCCCTTCGCCATCCACGCCGGCGAACCGGACCCGACAGACATCGACCCCGCACTGGACCTGGAGCCGGACCTGCTCGTCCACATGGTGCACGCCGAACAGCCCCACCTCGAGCGGGTCGCCGACCAGTCCGTTCCGGTCGCGGTCTGCCCGCGGGCGAACACCGTACTCGACGTCGGGCGGCCACCAGTACGGGAGTTGCTCGACCACACGACCGTCGCACTGGGGACGGACAACGTCATGCTGAACCCGCCTTCGATGTTCCAGGAGATGGCGTACACGGTGCGGCAGTTCGACGTGACCGCACGGGAGGTGCTAGGGATGGCGACGACAGCGGGTGCCGAGGTTGCCGGCCTCGACTGTGGCGTCGTCGCTCCCGGTCGGCGAGCAGCACTCACAGTCCTCGACGGTGACTCGGACAATCTGGCCGGCTCGACCGACCCGGTGCGGGCAGTCGTCCGGCGCGCGACTGCGCTGGACGTCGACCGGGTGCTCGTCTAGGAGCGGTTCTCTGCGTGGTTCTCGGAATCGAGTTTGCCAAGCGGTGTCGTCTCGTGGCTCCGGACGAGGACTTCGTCGGCCACCGTGAGTCCCAGCTCGAGCAACTCCTGTGCGACTGGCGTGATCTCGCTGTCCGACTCGCCGACGGCCGTCACGAGGAGGTTCTGGTCACCGGTAACCAGCTCCTGGACCGAGACGACGCCGTCGATCGCCAGGATCTCGGGGATGAGGTCGCCACGTTCGGGGATCGCGGCGGTACAGAACAACAACATGCGCAGCGGATAGCCCGACCGCTGGTAGTCTATCTCGGCACTGTATCCCTTGATGACGCCGTCCTCCTCGAGGCGCTGGATGCGCTTGCGGACTGTGCTGTCGGAGGTACCGGTTCGTTCCGCAATGTCCCCGGACGACATGTTCCGGGCGTCCTCCTGTAACGCGTAGAGAATCGCCCTGTCGACGTCGTCTCTCTCCTCGTCGCTCATGTCCGTACGTCCACGGCAAAGCTACTTTACTTTTGTACGTGGCCCGGCTCCCGGCGACGCGGCGGTCCAGGGGTGGTTGGTGACGGGCTCGTGCTCGGCCCGGAGTCGCGCTCAGATAGCGTCTTCCGGGTCGTGGACGTCGGCCATCCGTTCGGCCTCGGCGGCGTACTGCTCGACCCGGTCGGAGTCCTCGACCGTCCCGAGGTTCTCCGGGCCGACGTCGACCGCCGCGGTCGTGTCGCGGGTGTCGGTGAACGACGTCAGCGCCCGTTCCTTGCGGTAGTACTGCTCTCCGTCGGGAGTGGCGTAGGTGAGGATGATCAGGTTCTGCTCGTCGTCGGAGTAGGTCCGCTCGACCA
>CAZOWU010000150.1:0-5600 GCA_964583735.1 uncultured Halobacteriales archaeon
TCTCCCGCATCGTCTCGCCGCCCGCACCGATGAGAACGCCGATGCGGTCGTCGGGTACCTTCACGTGCTGCATACGTGCTCTTCTGTACGCCAGGCCGCTGTTAAAGTCCTTCGTCGTGGCCCGCACGCCCCAGCCACTTTAGAGCGGTTTTTCAGAGCTCCCGCGCGACCACGAACGCCCGGTGGGACTCCCCGCCGATGACCTCCTCGCGCTCGTCGATGCGCTCGAACCCGTGGCGACGGTAGAACGGGAGACCGGCGTCGTTCTCGGCGAGGACGGTCGCTCGAACGCGCTCGTATCCGCGCTCGCGGAGGCGCGTGCGGAGGTCCTCGAACAGGTGGCTCCCGACTCCCTCCCCCCAGCGCTCGGGGTCGACGTAGATGTTCACCAGCTCGGCCTCGGCCCGCTCCTCGGCGTCGGCGCCGCTCGCGTAGCCCACGACCCGCTCCCCGGTGACCGCGACCAGGTAGACCACTCCCCCGGAGACCACGGCACGCTCGACCACCTCCGGGGCGTAGTACGCCGACAGTGTCTCGTCGATCCGCTTCTCGCTCATGATGTCGCCGTAGGCCGCGTGCCACCCCTTGCTGGCGACCCGCCTGACCCCAGGGATGTCCAACGGTGTCGCCGACCGAACTCTGGAGTCCATATGTGTCACTCTACCGCATGGATATATGGCCGTTGTGGGAGTGTGCCCCCGCTTGCGTCCCAGAGTGTCCCTCGCTTGCGTCCCAGAGCGTCCCTCGCGGTGCTCAGTCTTCGCCTGTTTCGCGGCTCTGTCCCTCCCGGCTCGCAACCCCGAGGGCTCCGTCCCTGCGGTCAGTCGCCCTCGCTTGGCTCCGCGTTCTCCCGGACGTACGCCAGCAGCTCCTCGCCGCTAGTGTCGACGCCCTGGCGGGCAAAGAAGGCCGCAACGTTCTCACAGTCCCGCTCGAGAAACTTATGATGGTTGGGGTGGTGGACTGTCACCGCCTGTCCGAGGTCGATGACGTACAGTTCGGAGTCGTGAACGACGACATTGTACTCCGAGAGGTCGCCGTGGACGAGACCGGCGTCGTACAGCCGGCGGAGGTACTCCCGGACCACCTCGAAGGCAGTCTCGGGGTTCTCGATGTGAACCTCGCCGAGCCGCTTTGCCCGGTCGGTCTCGGTGCCCAGAAACTCCATCACGAGGACGTTCCGCTCGACGGCGACCGGCTCCGGTGCCCGCACGCCAGCCGTCCGCGCCCGCTTGAGGTTCGCGAACTCGCGTTTGACCCACGCCATCACCACGGCCTTCTTGTTCCCGCCGAGCTCCTCGAGCCGGGGGTCCCCCTCCAGGTAGCTCCGCATGTCCGTGAAATCCGAGGCGTTGATCCGGTAGACCTTCACCGCCACCTTGCGGGCGTCTCGGGGCTCCCCGTCGTCCCCGCCTTCTTGTGGGCTCCGCCCGCTCGAACGGTCCGAGGGACCGCGTCCCTCGCTACTCGACCCTTCCGGGGCGCCACGCGCCCCGCGCCCAGCCAGCGCGGTGTAGACGTTGGCCTCCTTGCCCGTCGAGACCGGCCCGCCGAAGGCGTCGATGTGGCCGTCCTGGACCAGCTTGTACAGCGCCCTGTAGGTGGCGTCGTCGAAGACGCTGGCCTCGACTTTGAACTGGTCGGCGTCCTTGATCCGCTTGCGGAACTCGTCGAGCTCCCGGTCTTTGGCGCGCGCGACCCGGTCTGTTTCCGTGTCGGAGACGTCGAGTTCCTCCCACTCGTCGCCGGGTGCGTCGGCCTCGTCGGTATCCAGCAGGCCGTATTCGGCCATGTTAGAAGAGGCAGCCCGGGCAGGCCGGGCCGGCGGGCGGTCGGGGTGTCATGCGTTCTCCTGGATGTGTCCCTCCTCGCGGAGCTGGTCGGCCTCCTGTTTCTCGTAGCGCCAGGTGATGTCGGCCTTCTCGTCCTGCCAGTCCCACGGCTCGACCAGAACGATGTCGTCCTCCCGGATCCAGATGCGTTTCTGCATCTTGCCCGGGATCCGGCCTGTCCGCTCGACTCCGTCCATACACCGTACTGTGACGCGGTTTGCCCCCAGCATGTCCGTGACGATGGCGAACACCTCGTCCTCCTCGGGCATGCGGAGGTCCGTTCGGCCCTCGTTGTCGCTCATACCCGGGAGTTCGCCGGCGAGGCTGTTTAAGCTTTGCAACGTCCGTGCCGAACGGGGAGACTTAACCCCCTCCGCCGGCCATCGGGAGTATGTTCGACAGACTCGGCATTGGGGGGGCGTTTGGCGTCCTCCTCCTGCTCGCCGGCATCGGCGTCGTCGCCTCCCAGAACCTCGTCGTCGCCGGCGGTATTGCGCTGGTCATCGCCGGCCTCGGCTTCGTCGTCTACGGGATCGTCCGCAACCTCGTCTCCGCGCTCGGGATGGGGATGGGCGGCGGCGGCATGGGCGGCATGGGGGGAATGGACGGGCTGGAGTGACCGGAGCCCACAAACTATACACCCGCAACGTGACACGGCCAGGTATGAACAGCTCCTCCAGACGCGATTTCCTGCGAGCCAGTGAGGTGGCTGGACTCGCAGCCACGGCCGCCCTGAGCGGCTGTGCCGGCCTGTTCGGCGACGACGGCGGGGACGGTGACGGCAGGACTCCCGACCCCGGCGACGCGTCCAGGCTCGACGCCGTTCCGGAGGGTGCTACTGCCGTCATCCACGCCGACCTCCAGGCGATGTTCGACGACCAGGTGCTCCGCGACCGGGTCAACCGGCTGGTCGCGGACCTCGGTGAGGGCGTCCCACAGTTTACCGTCACCGAGGCGCTCGACCTCGCCGAGGAGCGCAGCGGGCTCGACCCCCGCCGGATGACCGAGCTGCTGGCCTTTGGCTCCGTGGCCACCGGCGACGGGGCGTTGCTCGTCCGAACTGAGTTTACCGACGCCGAGGTGACCGAGCTGGTCGAGACGTCCGTCGACGTGACCGAGCGCACGTACCGCGACCACGCGGTCTACGCTTCCGGCAACGGTTCCCAGCTCGCGGTGCTCGACGACGGCCGGTACACCCTCGGCACCCCGCTGGCCGTCGAGCGTGTCGTCGACGTACAGAACGGCGACGCACAGCCCGTCGGAGGCGAGACCCGGACTGCATACGACGCCACCCGCGGCGGATACATGCGCTTCGGGTTCGACATCCCTCCCGAGCGCGTGCCGGGCTCGGACGGGCAGGCCGCGGCAGCCGCCCGCGGGCTCGAGTACGGCTACGGCTCCCTGTACCGCGACGACCAGTCGCTGCTGTTGTCGCTCACCGCCAGAACGGAGGACGAGGAGAGTGCGGAGGCGCTCCACGCCCAACTTGAGGAGGGTATCGGGGCCGTGCGGGCCGAACTCGACCGGGTCGAGCGCCCCCAGATCCGGTCGCGGGTCGAACGTCTCCTCACGAAGACTGACATCTCCCTGGACGGCCGGACGGTCACGGTCCGCAACGCCGAGGGCGGCGTCGCCATCGCGACGGCCGTGGCTGCCGTCGTCGTCTCAATCGTCCTCGGTCTCGGGTCCCAGCCCGTCGACGCCCCGGAAGCGGTCTTCGAATTCGACTACGACCGCGCCGCCGAGGAACTCACTATCCAGCACCGCGGCGGCGACCACATCGCCGCCGCCCGGCTCTCCGTCGAAGGCCAGGGCGTCGGGGCGACCGGCGCGTGGGCGGCACTGGGCGGCGACGCGAGTGGCACCATCGGCGAACAGCCCGCCGTCCAGGCCGGCGACCCCCTCCTCCTCGGGGCCCGCCCCGGCTACGACCTCCGTCTCGTCTGGACCGCCGCCGACAGCTCCGCCTCGCAGACCCTCGCCACCGACTCGGGCCCCGAAGCCTGACGGGGGCTCGCGCTTTCTTCGACCCCCTGTCCACATCCAGAGCTGCGCAGTGTGGACGCCCTCCCGTCAGTCACCCTCGCCGTGCTCGCGTGTCGCTTCGCTCCCGCTCGCTTTTCCGAGGGGTCCTTCCCTGCGGTCAGTCACCCTCGCCCGCCCGATGCTCGCTGATGATCTGGTCCACCATCTCGGCGCTCTGCTGGCGGCGCCGCTCGGCCGCCCGCTCCGTCCAGTCGGCGATGGCTGCCTCCACCTCGGAGTCGCGGGCGACGGCGAGTTCGTCGACTTCCTGGACCGTCACGAGCTCCGCGGGTGCGACGGGGACCTCGTGCTCGAAGAGGATCTCGTCGGCGACATTCGAGAGCTGGCCGTTCCGGAGGACGACCCGGGGGGCGATTTCGACCAGTCGCTCGGCGGTCGACCGGCCGGCCCCGCTGGCGTCCCGGAAGAGCACGACGTCGTCCTCGGCAAGCCCGAATGCCTCGTCGGCCGCCTCGATGGCGCCGGTCGTGAACTGCTCGACGACCTTCACCGGCACCAGCCCCGCCTTCTTCTCGGCGACATCTGCGAAGTTCGAGTGGTCCAGCTTCCACAGCGCCTTCAGCCGCTCTAACTTCCCCTCCAGCTCCGCCACGCGCTCGCGCTCGTCCTCGAGTTCTCGCTCCAGGCGGTCGTTGTCCCGCTCGAGCCGGGTGACTTCCCGGCGCTCGCGGGCCTCCCGGCGCTCCTCGCGGCGGGCGGTGGAGAGTTCGGATTCGTACTCGGCGAGTTGCTCGTCCTTCCGGTCGATCGTCTCCTTCAGGTCGTCGACGTGCCCCTCCAGGCGCTCGGCGCGGGCCTCCAGGCGCTTGATCCGCTTTTCCTCGGCAGTGAGTTCGCGCTCGGTGTGTTCGGTGCTATCTTCATCGCTGTCCCCGTCGTCGTCGGCGAGGTCGGCGAGTACCGTCTCGACGGATTCCTCGCTGCCGAGCACGCGCGCGATGACTGCGCCGACCTCCTGTCGGGGAGGGACCTTCGCCGCGACCCGGTCGAACTGGTCCTCGTGGTCGTCGTAGGCGTAGAGCGCAGCCGCCAGCGCGTCGCGCTCGTGGTCGTTGTCGTACCCCTCCTCGCGGGTCCGGTGCTGTTTCTCGTCGACTGGGAGGTCCCGGTCGGGAGTCCAGCCTGCCGCGTCGAAGCTTCGCCGGAGTTTCTCGACGGTCTCGGGCATCGGCGTCACGTCCGCGGCGACGACCACCGGCCGGCCCCGCTCGACGACCCACTCGATCACCGTGGCCGTGTCGGCGGTCCGTGTGCTCAGCAGGTCGAACATCTCGCCGTCCAGCCCGACGACCGCAACCGCGGTGGTCGTTCCGGGGTCGACCCCCACGATGACGTGGTCCCGGCGCTTCGCGAGCGGGCGAAATTCGATGCCGTCACGCCGGACCCGCTCGATCTCGATGCGGGTGTCGCCGGCCCGCTCCGTCGAGACGGGGAGCTCGCTGGGCCGGGCCTCCACGGTGAAGATGCAGTTCGAGAAGCCGCCGTACTTCTCGGTGGCGTCCCGTTCGTAGTCGAGACCCGCCGCGTCGAGTTCGGATTCGACCTCACGGGTCCGCTTCCTGACGGCGCCGTGGATCCGCCGGGTGTAGCGGTCCTCGCTCCACCCGCCGCTCCCGGTCGAGCGGCCGCGTGCGACCTTCACCTCCGTCCGGTCGGTGAAGGCTGTGACCTCCTGGCCGACGTTCGCGGCCGCCAGCCGCGCGGCGGCCTCGGCCTCCTTGA
>CAZOWU010000151.1:0-5597 GCA_964583735.1 uncultured Halobacteriales archaeon
CCGCCTACGACCTCTCGAAACGGCACGACGAGCTGGCGCCGGGGCTGTACAGCGTCCCCGACCGGGTCGACCGGGAGGTCGCCGAGCGCAAGCTGGCGACGCTGGGGGCCGACATCGACGAGGCGACCGACAGCCAGCAGGCCTACGTCGAGGACTGGCGCCACGGCGACAGCAACTTCTGAACGGGACCACGGGGCGGCTGCCAGGGCCGGTCCGCGCCGTCCCCGGGCGCCGCTGTCGCCGGCCGCTGCCGTCGCGGTCAGTCCCGCCAGCCGCCAGAGCCTGCTGGCGGCCGGCTTGTGAACGTAACAAGCTATATGTTGCAACGGGGGTTGGTGTCGGGCATGGTTTCGCGACGCGACGTGCTGAGAGCATGCGGGGTAGGATTGACAGTCAGTGCCGCCGGCTGTACGGGCAACGGGGACGGCGACGGCGGCGGGGAAACTGGCGACGGCGGCAGCGGTGGCAACGGCGGCGGTGACGATGGTGGCGGCGGCAACGGCGGCGGTAGCGATGGGAGCGGTGGCGACGGCGGCGGTGGCGACGGCGACGGTAGCGACGGCGGCGGTAGCGACGGCGGCGGCGGGGACGGCATGCCCGGCTCGGATGTCGACGTCGGGATGATCTACGCCGTCGGCGGGCTGGGCGACCAGTCCTTCTCGGACGCCGCGAACCGCGGAATAAGGCGGGCGTCGGAGGACCTCGGAGTCAGCTTCCAGAACGCCGAGCCACAGAACAGCCAGGAGGTCGGCTCCTTCCAGGACCGCTTTGCCCGTTCGACCGACCCGGACTACGACCTGGTCGTCTGTCTGGGCTTCGAGCAGGTCGACTCGCTCCAGGACAACGCACCCTCCTACGCGGACCAGAACTGGGCGCTGCTCGACGCCACCCTCGACGAATCGAACGTCGAGAGCTGGGTGTACGCCGAGGAACAGGGCTCCTACCTGGTGGGTCGGGCGGCGGCGATGCTGTCAGGGATGGACTTTTCGGCCGGCGGCGCGTCGACAGACCCGGGCAACACCACGCTCGGCTTCGTCGGCGGCGTCGAGGTGCCCGTTGTGCAGGCCTTCGAGGCGGGCTTCCGGGCCGGCGCCAAGAGCGTCAACGAGGACTTCGAGGTGCTGAGCAGCTACGTCGGCGGCTTCAGCAACCCCGGCGACGCCGAGGAGACCGCCCAGTCGATGATCGACGAGGGCGCGGACGTCCTCTATCACGGCGCCGGCGCCGGCGGCGTGGGCGTGTTCCGGGCCTGCCAGAGCGCGGGCCGGTTTGTCTTCGGGGCCGACAGCCAACAGTCGGTCACGGCGCCCGACTTCTCGGATGTCATCCTCGGGAGCATGATCAAAGGCGTCGACACCAGCGTCTACCGGGCCGTCGAACGCGTCGTCAACGGCGAGTTCGCGGGCGGCGAAACCTTCGAACTCGGCGCCGACGAGGGCGGGTTCGAACTCGTCTGGGGCGAGGAACTCGGCGACGCCGTGCCCCAGTCGGTCAAAGACGACGTGGCGTCGACGCGGACGGAGATCGCAAACGGCAATATCGACGTCCCGGTCTCCCCACAGTAGGACGATGGCCGGGACGGAGGCGGGGGAAGCGGCGGTCCGGATGGAGGGGGTCACAAAGCGGTTCGGCGACGTTCTCGCGAACGACGCGGTCGACTTCACCGTCGACCGCGGGACCGTCCACGCGCTCGTCGGCGAGAACGGGGCCGGCAAGACGACCCTGATGAACGTCCTCTACGGCCTCTACGAGCCGACGGCCGGCTCCGTCGCCGTCGACGGCGAGCCGGTCGCCTTCGACTCCCCACAGGAGGCCATCCAGCACGGCGTCGGCATGATCCACCAGCACTTCATGCTGGTCGACCCGATGACCGTCCGCGAGAACGTCGCGCTGGGCTGGGAACCCGTCGAGTACGGCGGCCTGAAGACCGACGACCGTGCGGTCGACGAGGCGGTCCGGGAGCTCAGCCAGCGCTACGGTCTGGGCGTCGCCGACCGCCTCGACACGCCGGTCGAGGAGCTGGGGATGGGGACCCAGCAACGCGTCGAGGTGGTCAAGACGCTGTTCCGCGGGGCTGACATCTTCATCTTCGACGAACCGACCGCCGTCCTCACGCCCGGCGAGGTCGAGGAACTGTTCGGGGTGTTCGCGGAGCTGACCGCCCAGGGCAAGACGGTCATCTTCATCACTCACAAACTTGAGGAGGCGCTGACCGCTGCCGACGATGTCACCGTCTTGCGCGACGGGCGACGGGTCGACACGGTCGACGCCGCCGACACCGACCGGGAGTCACTCGCCCGGATGATGGTCGGCCGGGAGGTGTTGCTCTCCGTCGAGAAGTCGCCGGCAGACCGGGGCGACCCGCGGCTGTCGGTGTCAGGGCTGTCGGTCTCGGACGACCGTGGGGCCGAGCGCGTCAGCGACCTGGACCTGACGGTGCACGCAGGTGAGGTGTTCGGCGTGGCCGGCGTCGACGGCAACGGCCAGGCCGAACTCGTCGAGGTCGTCACCGGGATCCGGGCGCCCGACGCGGGGACCGTCGCCGTCGACGGCGAGGAGGTCACCGACGACTCCCGCCGCGAGCGGGCCGCCCGGAACCTCGCGTACATTCCCGAGGACCGCCAGAAGCGGGCGCTGGTGATGGACTTCGACCTCGTGCAGAACGCGGTGCTCGGCGCCCAGCATCGGGCGCCGTTCGCGCGCGGCGGCCGGCTCGACTGGGCGGCCGCACGCGAGCACGCCGCCGACATTGTCGACCGCTACGATGTCCGCCCCGGGGACCCGACTGCCACGGCTCGCTCGCTGTCGGGTGGAAACCAGCAGAAGTTCGTCGTCGGTCGGGAGTTTTCCCGGGACCCCGAGACCGTGGTCGCGGCCCACCCCACCCGCGGGGTCGATGTCGGGAGCATGGAGTTCATTCACGAGCGGCTGCTCGAGATGCGCGACCAGGGGGTGGCGGTCCTGCTCGTCTCCGCCTCCCTCGACGAGGTGACCCAGCTCTCCGACCGGGTCGGCGTCATGTACGAGGGTGAGTTCGTCGACGTTGTCGACGCCGAGCACGCCACCCAGGAACAGCTCGGGCTGCTGATGGCCGGTCAGCAGCCGGCCGAAGCGGTGGGCACGGAGGTCGGCACCGAACAGTGACACACCGAGAGACGCCCCCGGAGGGCCGGCATGGCCGGTGAGGACGAAGACGGGAGCGAGGGCAACGGTGGGCTCCGCCGGCGCGTCGAGTGGCTGTTCGGCGTCCTGCTGGGGCTGACGGCCTGGCAGCGGGTCCTGCTCAGCGTCGCGGCGGTCGTCGTGGCGGTGCTGGCGGGGATGGTCGTGTTGCTCGGGTCGGGGTACGCCGCCACCTGCCGGGAACCGAGCCTGGTGCTGGCCGGCCAGGGGTTCTGTTACGACCCGATTCGCGTCTACGATGTCCTCCTCGATGGTGCCTTCGGGAACCTGTTCAACATCGCACTCACCCTCCAGCAGACCACACTCCTCGTGTTCACGGGCCTGAGCTTCGCCATCGCCTTCCGGGCCGGCCTGTTCAATATCGGCGGCCAGGGACAGTTCGTCCTCGGCGCGCTCGCGACGGCGGTAGTGCTCGTGTGGGCCGGACCGGTCCTGCCGGCCGGGCTGGCCGGGACGGCGGTGGGAGTCCCGCTCGGGCTCGTCGCCGGGACTGCGGCCGGCGGGCTGTACGGCTTCCTGCCCGGCATCCTGAAGGCGCGCTACGACACCAACGAGGTGATCTCGACGCTGTTGCTCAACTTCATCGCGACGGCGGTGGCGGTCGTACTGGTCGACCGCTTTTTCAACGACCCGTCCATCCAGGGGACGCTCACCCGGTCGATCCCGGAGGTCGCGACGCTCGGGCCGCTGTTGTTCCCGCCGGCTGTGGACTTCTCGGAGCTGGCCCTGCTCGGGATGGTGCTGGTCGTCGCCGCTACCTCTGTGACCCTCCGGTACACCGCTGTCGGGTACGACATCCGCGCGCTGGGGACCCAGCGGGAGGCGGCGGTGTTCGGCGGCGTCGACACCGGCCGAACGACGGTCCTCTCGATGAGCCTCGCGGGCGCGGTCGCTGGCGCCGGTGGGGCGCTGTACGTGCTGATGGTGCTCGGCCGCTGGCAGACCGGGCTCCCGGCGCTGGGGTTCGACGGGATTGCCGTCTCCGTGCTGGCGGGCAACAACCCCGTCGGGCTGGTCCCCTCGGGGCTGCTGTTCGGGGTCCTCGAGAGCGGCAGCGTCGCTATCGACTTCCAGCTCGGCGTGCCGCGTGACCTCGTGGGGGTGTTGCGCGGGCTGATCATCCTGCTGGTCGCGACCCCGGAGCTGCTCCGGGTCCTCGGCCGCACGCTGGACCGCCGGGACGTGCTCGACGTGCGCGGGGGTGACCGGGAGTGAGCGTCCGGCGGACCGCCGCGAAGTGGGTCGGCGGGGCGGTACTCGCCGTCGCGGTGATCGCCCTCGCCCGGGCGCTCGCACCCGCCGATTCCGTGCCAGAGCAGGTGCTCTCGTCGGTGCTAACGACTGGCTACGCCAGCTCGGTGCTCCGGCTGACCGTCCCGATCGCCTTCGCCGCGCTGGGTGGGCTGTTCGCCGAGCGCTCGGGCGTCATCAACATCGGTATCGAGGGGTTTCTGATCCTGGCCGGGCTATCGAGTGTCGTTGCTCTCAAGCGGCTCCCCTGGGTCGGGGTCGAGGGGACGACGGCGGTCTGGCTCGCCTTCCTCGTCGGCGTGCTGGTGAGCGTCCTCGCCGCGCTCGTGTTCGCCGTGTTCGCGATCCGCTACCGCTCGGACCAGGTGATCGCCGGCCTGGCCATCTGGCTGGTCTCGCTCGGGCTGGCCCCGTTCGTGATGCTCGTGCTCTTCGAGACCAGCACCACGACCGTCGACACGCTGGGCACCTGGACGGTGCCCGGGCTCGCCGCGCTCCCGGTCGTCGGCCCGGTGCTGTTCGAGGCGTCGCCGGTCGTCTACATGCTGCTCGTCGCCGCGCCTGTCAGCTGGTACGTTCTCCGGTACACCCGGTTTGGCCGGCTGGTCCGGGCCAGCGGCGAGAACCCGCAGGCGCTCGATACCGCCGGGGTCGACGTCCACCGCGTCCGGTACACGGCGGTAGTGCTGTCGGGCGTGCTCTGTGGAGTCGGCGGCGCGGGCTTTACCCTCCAGCGTGGCGCGTTCGTCGCCATCGGCGAGACCAGCATCGGAGGCCGTGGCTTCCTCGGCATCGTCGCCTACCTCTTTGGCAACTACAACCCGCTCGGCGCGCTGGGCGGGGCGACGCTGTTTGCTGGCTTCGACTCCTTCCAGCTACGCCTCCAGCAGATCCAGGCGCTCGACGTCCCGACGGAGCTGTTCGGCGCCCTCCCCTTCGTGGTCGTGCTGGTGACGCTCGCGCTGATCAGCCGGACACGCATCCCGAGCGCGGTCGGCGAACACTACGACAGCGACGACTGACGGCCGCTCAGACCGTCGGCGGCCCGACGGCCTCGCCGGCGGCCTCGCGCCACGACCGGGTCGGCTCCCAGTCCAGCAGTTCCTGTGCCTTCGTGGTGTCGTAGGCGGCGGCGTCACCCTCCACCGTACAGTCGGCCGGCA
>CAZOWU010000152.1:0-5517 GCA_964583735.1 uncultured Halobacteriales archaeon
CAACGACCACCATCACCACGACCACGACAGTCACGACGACCACCATCACCACGACGTGGAGACGGTCGGGCTCGCGGTCCTGACGGTCTCCTCCTCGCGGACGCTCGCGGAGGACCCGTCGGGGGACGCCATCGAGTCACTGGTCGACGACTCGGAGGGAACCGAAACGGTGGCGCGGGACCTGGTCGGCGACAGCCGCGAAGTCATCGGCGAGGCGGTCGACGGCTTCGTCGGGCGCGGGGACGTCGACGCCGTCGTCACGACCGGTGGCACCGGGATCACGCCCGACGACGTGACCATCGAGACCGTCAGCGAGCGCTTCGAGAAGGAGCTGCCCGGCTTTGGCGAACTCTTCCGGCGCCGCTCCGAGGCCGAGATCGGGACGATGGTCGTCGGGACGCGGGCGACAGCGGGCGTCGTCGACGGGACGGTCGTCTTCGCGCTGCCGGGCAGCGAGAACGCCGCGCGGCTGGGCACCAGGGAGCTGGTCGTCCCCGAGGTCGGCCACCTGGCAGGCCTCGCCAGCCGGTAGCGCTCCTGCGGACCCGCGGGCGACGGCATTGCGAGCGTGCGACCGTCTCGGGACACGTGGCAACACTTAACAGGTCAGTTCCAAATCTAGCGAATAGGTAGGCTCACATGCACACGACACTCCGCGACACGCTCGAACTGACGGCCGAAAAATACCCCGACAAGGACGCACTCGTCTATCCGCGACGCGACCAGCGGTGGACCTACGCGGAGTTCGACGCCAAGGCGAACCAGCTGGCGAACGCCCTGGCGGACCTCGGCGTCGAAAAGGGTGACCGGGTATCGACGATGCTGCACAACGGCACCGAGATCGTGACGACGGTCTTCGCGTGTGCGAAGCTCGGTGCGGTGTTCAACCCGCTGAACTACCGGCTACCGGCCGGCGAGGTGGAGTTCATCCTCAACGACGCGGAATCCGAGGCACTGGTCTTCGAGGACGGGACCACCGAGGCAGTCGCCAACGCCCGGCCGAACCTGGAAACCGTCGACGAGTACCTCTACATCGACGACGACGGGCCCGAGTGGAGCCGTGACTTCTACAGCCTGCTCGAGGCCGCTGACGACGGCCGCCCGGACACGGTCGTCGAGGAGGACGACGTCTACGCCTTCATCTACACCTCGGGGACGACAGGCCGACCGAAGGGTGTCGTCCACGAGCACCGCGACATGGTCGAGCACAACCTCATCTGCATCGGTGAGGAGGGGATCGGCCGGGACGACGTCGGGCTCTCGGCGTTCCCGCTGTACCACTGTGCGGAGTTGCAGGCGGCCCTGTTCCCCCGGATCCACGTCGGCGCGACCACCGTCATCCACCACGACTTCGACCCGGTTCGGGCGCTGCAAGCCATCGAGGAACACGGCGTGACGGTCTTCTTCGCGGCGCCGACGGGCTGGAACGGGCTGGTCCAGGCTGCCGAGCAGGTCGACGCCGATGTCTCCTCGCTCCGGCTCGGGATGTACGGTGCCGCGCCGATGCCCGAAGAGGTGCTGGACGGCTGTATGGAGCTGTTCGATGCCGGCTACCTCCAGGCCTACGGGATGACGGAGATCGGCCCCTGTGGCACCTTCCAGTACCCCGAAGACCAGGTCGACAAACAGGGCTCTGCGGGGCTGCCGGCGCTGAACCACGACCTCCGGCTCGTCGAGCCCGACGCGGACCCCGACCAGGTGGTCGAGCAGGGAGAGATCGGGGAGATCGCCTTTGCCGGCCCCTGCACCATGCGGGAGTACTGGAACCGGCCGGAGGCGACTGCGGAGTCGCTGCGAGAGGGTGACGGCCGGGAGTGGTACTACACCGGCGACCTGGGCTACCGTGACGAGGACGGGTACCTCTACGTCGTCGACCGGAAAGACGACATGATCATCTCCGGCGGCGAGAACGTCTACCCAACCGAGGTCGAGGACGTCCTCTACGCTCACGCGGACGTCGTCGAGGCGGCGGTGGTCGGCGAACCCCACGACGAGTGGGGCGAGCGCGTGGTCGCCTACATCGTCGGTGACACCACCGCCGAGGCCCTGGAGGAGTACATGCTGGAGACAGACAACCTGGCGGACTTCAAGCGCCCGCGGGGCTACTACTTTGTCGACGAACTCCCGAAGAACCCCAGCGGCAAGGTCCAGAAGTTCAAGCTCCGCGAAGGCGAGGACGTCGACCCCGAGGCCGCCGAGCCCTGACGGCGGGCGCCGCCGTCTCCGGTGCCCGGTGCCCGGTGTTCGGCACTCGGCGTCTCGCCGCTGCGAGCCGAGGCCTCTTACTCGCCGAGACGCACCAGCTGTTTCCCGATGTTCTCGCCCTCGAAGAGCCCGAGGAAAGCCTCGGGAGCGGACTCGATGCCCTCGGTGACCGTCTCCTCGTACTGGATCTGGTCGCCGGTCCAGCGGCGCAGCCGGTCCGTGATGTGCTCGAAGCGGTGGGCGTGGTCACTGACGATGAACCCCTCCACGCGGGTCTTGGTCCGCTGGTAGAACCGCCGCGGGCCAGTCAACGCCTCGTCGCCCGGCTCGGCGTTGTACAGCGAAATCTTCCCGCAGACGGCCACCCGGGAGAACTGGGCGAGGTGGTCGAGCACGGCGTCGCTGACCTCGCCGCCGACGTTCTCGAAGTAGAGGTCGACCCCCTGCGGGCAGGCCGCCGCTACCTCGGCCGAGAGGTCGTCGGTGTTGTAGTTGACTCCCGCGTCGAACCCGAGTTCGTCGGTGATCCACTCAACCTTCCGGTCGCTCCCAGCGATGCCGACGACGCGCGCGCCGGCGATGGAAGCGATCTGGCCGGCGACAGAGCCCACAGCGCCGGCTGCTCCCGAGACAACGACCGTGTCGCCGGGTTCGACCTCGCCGACGTCGACCGTGCCGACGTAGGCGGTCCGGCCGGGCATCCCGAGCACGTGCAGCGCCGTCGAGACAGGCGCCGACCCGGTGTCGGCGTGGTCGAGTGCCGCGCCATCGATGGCTGCGTACTCGGCCCAGTAGAGGTTCCCGCTGACGGTGTCGCCGGCGGCGAAGTCGGCGTGGTTGGATTCGACGACCTCGCCGACACAGCGGGCCCGCATGACGTCCCCGACCGCCCACGGGTCGGCGTAGGAGTCGGCATCTCGCATCCGCCCGCGCATGTACGGGTCGACAGACATGTACTGCGTCCGGACCAGTACCTCCTTTGGCCCGGGCTCGGGCACCTCGGTGTCGACCATCTCGAAGTCGTCCATCGTCGGTTCGCCCGTCGGTCTGCTCGCCAACAGCCACTGCCGGTTCGTGTCCGAACTCATGCGTCTCCGGGCTTCGGCGGGTGGGAGTATTACTGTGGGGGTCCAGCCCGCGATCCAGGTGTCGACCGGCCGACAGGCAGTCGGAGTTTTATCACACCCGGTGACGAACGGAGTGGTATGGCTTCACACGCGGAGATGGACCACGGACTGGCGCGCGTCGAGACCGATGGGCACCGGGCCGACATCGTGCTCAACCGCGCACACAAGCGCAACGCGATGAGCGAGCAGCTGATGCGTGACCTGACCGAGGCGTTTCGGACTGTCGCGGACCTCGAGGAGGTGCGGTCGGTCGTCATGCTCGGCGAGGGGCCGGTCATGTGTGCGGGAATGGACCTCAACATGATGCGGGAACGGGCCGACGCCCCCGAGGAGTTCGACCACGACCTGTTCCCGCGACTGTTGGACACCATCGCTGACTGCCGGCTTCCGACAGTGGCGGCCATCCACGGCGCGGCGCCGGCAGGGGGGTTCGAGCTCTCGTTGCCCTTCGACTTCCGGCTCATCGGCGCGGACGCCAAGTACGGCGTCATCGAGGTGCAGCTCGGAACCTTCCCACACGGCGGCGCGACCCAGCGCCTTCCCCGGCTCGTGGGGATGGCAAAGGCAAAGGAGCTGGTGCTGGCGGGGGAGTTCATCGAACCCGAGGAGGCCGAGCGCCACGGCCTCGTCAACGAGGTCGTCGAGCCCGGCGAGGTGAAAGCCCGGGCTCGCGAGTTCGCCGACGACCTCGCGGCGAATGCACCGCTGGGGATGGTCCGCGCCAAGGAGTCGCTGAACGCCGCCCCCGAGATGTCGATCGACGAGGGGCTGGCCTTCGAGCGCGCACTGGGCCGGGAGATCTACGACAGCCGCGACTACCGCGAGGGGATCCAGGCCCGGCTGGACGGCCGTGACCCGGAGTTCGAGAACCGATGAGTGGAGACGACACGACCGGCGACGGTGTGAGCGGGCTGGAGGAGGAGGCCGTCGACGAGGAGTACCTCGACCGGCTGTTCGACGAGGACGCGCTCGCTGCCTTCCTCGAGGAGGAACTCGGCCCTGGCAAGTTGCACGTCGAGTACCACCAGGCCGGCCACTCCAACGAGACGCTGTTCGTCGACTGGGGCGACCACGAACTCGTGCTCCGGCGGCCGCCCGCGGGTGCCCACGCCGACGCCGCCCACGAGGTCCTTCGGGAGTACCGTGCGATGGACGCGCTGCAGGAGACCGCGGTGCCGGTCCCGCGGACCGTCGCTGCCTGCGACGACCACGACGTCATCGGCTCGGATTTCTACGTGATGGAGCGGCTGGAGGGAGACGTGATCCGCAACGAGGAGCCTGAACGCTTTGCCGACCCCGAACAGCGCCGCCTGCTCTCCGAGGAGTTCATCGACACCATCGCGGAGATCCACACTATCGACCCGGCCGCCGTCGGACTCGACGATATGGGCCACCCCGAGGGGTACACCGAACGCCAGGTCGAGCGCTGGACCCAGCAACTCGAGTGGGCCTTCGAGGTGACCGCCGATGACCGCCCGGTCCCCGAACTCCACGAGGTGGCCGACTGGTTGGCCGACAACGTCCCCGAGGACTGCGCCCATACGCTGGTTCACGGCGACTACAAACTCGACAACGTGATGCTCGGGCCGGGGACGCCGCCCGACCTCGTGGGCGTCTTCGACTGGGAGATGTGCACCCGTGGGGACCCTTCGATGGACCTCGGGTGGATGCTCATCTCCTGGACGGACCCCGGCGACCCAGAGCGCGAGGACCCGCTCAGCAACCGGATCGAGGGCCGGGAGGGATACCTCTCCCGGCGTGAACTGCTCGAGCGCTACGAGGCGAAGACGGGGCTGACGTTCGAGAACGAGCGCTTCTACCGCACCTTCGGGGTGTTCAAATCTGCCGGCGCCTGCGAGATGATGTACCGCCGGTATCTCGAGGGCAACAGTAGTAACCCCGCCTACCCGCTGATGGAGGAGCGGGTGCCGGGGATGGCCCAGCGCGCGCTCGACATCATCGAGGGCGAAGAACCACTTTAGCGGGAATCCTCCGTCCACGTCGGCCGTGTGCCGGTGACGTTCCTGGCCGGGTGTGTCCGGGAAACCGGGGAGTTTTTGAGGCGAGATAGATAGGTCACGTACGAGGGCGCTTAGCTCAGTCTGGACAGAGTACGTGGCTTCGGACCACGCTGTCGCGGGTTCAAATCCTGCAGCGCCCATCATTCTGCGTGACGGGCGACATT
>CAZOWU010000153.1:0-5512 GCA_964583735.1 uncultured Halobacteriales archaeon
AGTTCGACGGCGAGTGGTCGCCCGGCCGGCTCCACCGGGACCGGTAGCCCGCCGGTCGGAGCGCATCCTGCTCTTGAGAGTATTGCACATACGAGACAACTTTAACCCGGAGCGGACAGTCGTGTGGCAGTGTCATCTCGCGGCCGGGAGCTACGCCGGCGGAGTGTATCGACAAGGTCGCACAGGTCGTGCCGGTCGCGGCGGTGGTGGCACTCGCGTTGCGACAGCGGTGCCAGCGGTAGCCGGCGCGGTCTACGTGTACGATTCGACCAGCGACCGGAGCTGGTCCTCGGACTGGACACCGACGACTTCCTCGACCTGCTCGCCGCCGGCGAACAGCACGAGCGTGGGCACGCCGCGGACGCCGAAGGTGGCCGCGAGCTGCTGGTTGGCGTCGACGTCGACCTTCGCGACGGCCGCGTCGGTCTCGGCGGCGATCGACTCGACGATCGGTTCGAGCATCTTGCAGGGCCCACACCAGTCGGCGTGGAAGTCCGTGAGCACGACGTCGTAGTCGCCGACAGTCGCCTCCAAGTCGCTTTGACCGTCGATGTGGAGCGGTTCGTCGGGGGTAGCCGTCCCTTCGGTGTTGGTTGCCATCACTACGGGTTACGTGCCGCCGGCCAATAAGCGTTGTGTGAACTCTATGCAATACTGTCAGGCACTGGAACGGGTCGAGAAGGGGAGGAGAGGTGAGGGGAGGTGAGGGGAGAAGTCGGAGAGAGACAGAGGGGTGGTCGGTTCAGCTCTCGGCAGGTGGGGCGGAGCGCTCGCGTTGGTCGTATTTGCTCTCGAACTCCTGGATCAGCTGGCCCATCTTTGCGTACCAGTCGTTGAGCAGGCGCTGCATGTCGTCGGCGATCTTCGAGGGGTCGGTGGGCCGGTAGACGTGGTAGTAGCCACCGTGGTCGTAGTTGACCTGGTCTTTCTGAATGAAGCCGGCCTGCAACAGGCGCTGGATGGCCCGGTAGGCGGTCGAGCGCTCGCGGTCGACCCGGTCGGCGACTTCGTCGACGGTCAACGGGCCGTCAGCCTCCACCAGCGTCTCGAAACAGTCCCTGTCCAGTTGTTTGAGCCCGTGGAAACACTCGAGAAGGCCCTCACACACCATATCCCGCTGGAGTTGCTCTGACATCGAGTCCGGCATTACCGTCCTATAAAAGGCGGACGAATAAAAGACTTGTGCGAAGAGTACACAATCGTCCGCACAGGCGGGGGGTCAGTCCGCGGCGCGAGTCGACGAGGTGGTCTCGGCCCGTAGCTCGCGGACGGAGCTGAGGACGACGGCGCCGGAGACGAGTGCGGCCGCCCCGAGGATGATCACAAGCGAGACGAGCTGGAGTACGGGCGCGTCGATGAGGCCTCCGACCTCGCGGACGGCGACGGCCACTGCCCCGAGCAGGAGCATCACGCCGAAGTAGCCCTTGATCTCGTCCTCGTCGACGATACTGGTCGCGGCGGCGCCGAGGCGGGCACCCAGCGCGCTCCCGGCCAGAAGCGGGACGACGACCGAGAGGTCGACCGCGCCGTCGATGGCGTACAGGAAGCTCCCGATCCCGCCCGAGAAGACGATCTCGAAGAGGTCGGTCCCGACTGCGATGGGGACCGGCACGCCGACGAGGTAGAACAGTGCGGGCATCCGGATGAACCCGCCGCCGACCCCGAGAAAACCCGAGAGCAGCCCGGTCGCGAACGCCACCCCGAGGATCATCCACAGCGAGACGGTGATCCCGCCACGGAGTGAGACCATAGGAGGGACCCGGTATGACTGGATCGTCTTCGCGATATCGGGGATGTCGTCGGCGTCGGCCCCCGCCTCCGGGTCGGCCTCGTGGCTGATACCGCCACTGCCGCCCCGCACCGCGGTGTAGGTGATGAAGGCGCCGATCCCCCCGAGCAGGCCGATGTAGACGATACTGACGACGGAGTTGGCCAGGCCGATCCCCTCGAGCCAGTGGAGCCCGACCTTCCCGACCTCGATCCCGGCGGTCGTCCCGGCGATCATCAACACGCCGAGCTTGTAGTCGACCTGGCCCAGGTCCCGGTGTTTGAGCGTGGCGATCACCGACGTGGCGAACACGAAGGCGAGCCCGGAGGCGACCGCGACGCTCGTGTCGTAGCCCATCACGATCAGCGCGGGCGTGACCAGAAACGACCCCCCCATCCCGAAGAAGCCAAAGAGGAGGCCGATCAACACGCCGAAGCCGGCAAACAGCACCAGCAGCCACAGCGCGACGCCGAGGACCTCCATGGTCAGTTCCCTCGCAGCGCGTCGACCAGCGCGGGGCCGAGAAGCCGCTCGAGGAGTCCGTACCCGGCGTACAGGAGCACCGCCTCGGCCAGGACGACGCCAATGACGAGGGCCGCACCCCCGACACCGGTCGCGTTCTCAAGCCCGAACATCGGTCGCCACCCCGTTCGATATTGTACTGTTCATGGGTTTCTGCTCACGCCAGGGTACTCCGGTGTACTGTTTAACGGTTTTGGATTTGATGGACAATATTATTGTAGCGAATGGGACGCTTAACCGACCGAGATATCTCCGTACGTTACGGGAATATAGCGGTGGTCGGCGCCCCCCTCGAGATGAGGTGGAAGAAGGGGCCGTACTGCTCGCGCGCGCCGCCGTGGGTCATCGGGCGGCGGCCCGGGCGTCCGGTCCAGTCGCAGGACGCACAGACACCTGTGTCGGTCGCGGTGCCGCGCGTCGCCGCGGATAGCTGGCGCCGTATCTTGTATAACAGTAACAATATTGTATCTCGGGGACGAACTCCCCCCATGCGAGCAGTCTACACGACGGACCTCTCGGCGGCCAGTGAGGCGACGATCGAGAACGAGACCTGCCTCAAGTGTCTCGAGCGGGTGGGCGTGAACGAGGTCCACCTGGTGACGGTCGTTCCGTCGAACGTCCACGCCGGGATGCCGGGGATGGGCCTCAAAGAGCGCCGACGGCGGGGGCTTGACCGTTACCGGCGGGTGATGGAATCAGCGGGCTTCGAGGTCGAGTCCCACGTCGTGCGCGGGACCCCGTACCGCCGGATCAACGGGGTTGCGGGGGCGGTTCACGCCGACATGACCATCGTCGGCTCGCGGGGCCAGAGCCCGCTGGAGAACCGCGTGGTCGGGTCGACGGCCCGTAACCTCGCGCGGACAGCAGTCACCCCGCTGCTCGTGAACCGAGTCGAGCGCGGCGAGGAGGAGCCCGAGATGCTCCGCGAGCACCTGTTCCAGCGGCTGCTGTACGCGACCGACTTCTCGGAGAACGCACGGCGGGCCTTCGACGCGTTCTCGTATCTCCGGCACGCCACCGAGGAGGCGACGCTGGTTCACGTCGAGTCGCCGAAAGACGACCCCGACGCGGACCCCGAGACCCGGCTCGCGGGGCTGGCCGAGACTCTGGAGGGGTGGGAGATCGACACCGATATCCGGGTCCGGCAGGGGAGCCCCGCCGAAGAGATCCTCGCGGTCGAAGAGGCAGTCACGCCCACGACGACACTGGTCGGGTCGCGAGGGCAAAGCCGGCTCCGGCGGCTGATGCTCGGGAGCGTCTCAGAGGACCTTGTCGCGCGGGCGCAGGGCAACGTCTACCTGGTCCCGCCGCCACGGACAGCCTGACTAGCCACAGCCGCGACCCCTACATCGGGGAGAGCGCCACCAGCCCGTACCCGAGGCCGAGGGCGACCGCGAACGACCCCGCCCACGCGCCGACGGTCATGGATATCTTCCGTGCGCTGACCGCACCGCTGCCGCCGACCGCGGCCCCGCTGCCGATGATCGCCGAAACCACGATCTCGTTGAACGAGACCGGCACGCCGAACAGCACCGCGAACTGTGCGATCAGAAAGGAGGGGACCAGCGCGGCGATCGACCGCCGCGGGCCCAGCGAGGAGTAGTCCCGGGCCAGCGCCTTGATCATCCGCGGGGCACCGGTCCAGGAGCCGACCAGCATGCCGGCCCCGCCACCCACGAGGACCGCCGCGGGGGTGACGACACCCGCGTCGTCGAGCAGGGGGAGCAGGGGACCGACCGCGAGCCCGACCTGGCTCCCGCCGGCCGAGAAGGCGACAAGCGAGCCAAGCGCCAGGAGCACGCGCCTGAGCCCGCCGGCCTCGTCCCGGCTGACGTCCCAGCGGACGAGCGCCGCGACCGCCAGCGCCAGCCCGAGGGTGACGGCACCGGGGACGAGCGTGCTCCCGGGCGCGAGCAGCCGGCGGGCAACCCCGGCGACCGAGCCGGGCGTCCCCCCGGGCCCGAGCCCGGCGAAGCCGACGTTGGCGAGGACAGCCCCGACCAGCCCCGCGAGGGCGGGGATACACACCCGCTCGGGGGCGTCCTCCCGGGGGAGGACGGTAGCGATACCGTAGGCGAGCCCGCCGCCGACGACCGGCGTCAGGAGCCAGACGGCCCCGACCTGCTGGTATTTCCCCCAGACGGGCGTCCCCCCGAGCGCCAGGCCGACGCCGACAACGGCGCCGGTGACGGTGAAGGCGGTGGCGACAGGGTAGCCGGTGTGGATCCCTACTGCCATGAGCCCGGCACCGATGAGCAACACGGCGATCACACCGGTCGCCGGGAGCGTGACGCCGCCGACAAGCCCGCGGCCGACGGCCTCGGAGACGTTGGCGCCCTGGGTGACCGCCCCCAGGAAGCCGAACACGCCGACAACCAACGCCGCCCGCATCGTCGAGACTGCGTTGGCACCGACCGCGGGCGCAAAGGGGGTGGCACCGCTGGAGCCGGCACCGATCACCCACGCCATGAAGAGGCTCGCGAGGCCGGCCGTCAGAAACAGAGCGAGAAGGGAAGGGTCCATAGAAGGGGAGGGGAGTCAGTCGGCGCTCGTGGCCGCCGGGTCGGCGTCGGCCGTCCGGCTCCGCCAGTAGCCCTGGAGGTAGGCGCCAAGGAACATGCCCGCCAGCGCCCAGAGGATCGTGACGTTGCCGACCCCGAGACTGGCGTAGGCGGCGCCGGGACAGATCCCCGACAGGCCCCAGCCGACACCGAAGATGGCCCCTCCGACCAGCACGTTCCGGTCGAAGGACTTGAGCCGGCGCTCGAAGCCGTCGCCGGTCAGGGGTGCGTGGTCGAACAGCCGTGGCGCCAGGAAAAACACCACCCCAGTCACGGCGGCGCCGCCGAACATCACGAACACCAGCCCGAAGTCCTCGAACTGGAGGAAGTTCAACACGACCTCCGGGCGAGCCATCTGGCTGTACGCGAGGCCGAACCCGAAGACGAGCCCGCCGAGCAGGACCAGCGGCACGAACACCGGATGCCGGCCCTTACTGTCGCGCGCGCTGGCCATCAGGGACTCACCCCCAGGGCCGCGACGAGCTGGGCAGTCAGGACAGCGACCAGCAGGAAGGTGATGACGCCGGCAATCGAGGTCTTCGAGGCCGAGCCGACGCCACAGACCCCGTGGCCGGAGGTACACCCTTTCCCGACGCGGGTGCCGATGCCGACGAAGACGCCGCCGACCAGCAGCCGCCAGGGCTGGACGTCGGTCAGCCAC
>CAZOWU010000154.1:0-5489 GCA_964583735.1 uncultured Halobacteriales archaeon
CTTCACGCTCCTCTCCGTCGCGCTCTCGGGCACGGTCGCCAGAGGACTCGACCACGCGACCGAGGGGTGAACGGGTCGGCGCGTTATTCGCCGCGGGCCGGCGCCCTCCACCGCGACCCTCAATACGACCGCGGCAGGTCGAGCACGTGGGAGGAGATGTAGTTTTTCACCATCTCGTTGGAGACCGGGGCAATGACGTTGATCATCGTCTCGCGCCAGTACCGCTCGACGTCGTACTCGGCGGCGTAGCCCATCCCGCCGTGGACGCGCATCGCGCGTTCGCAGGCCTCGAGCGAGTCCTCACTCGCCCGCAGCTTGACCGCGTTTGCGGCCGCGCCGGCGTCGCGGTCGGTGTCGTACAGCCACGCGGCCTTCCGGACCATCAGTTCGTCCTGTTCGAGTTTGCTCCAGGACTCGGCGAGGGGGTGCTGGACCGCCTGGTAGGAGCCGATCGGCGCGTCGAAGACCTCCCGCTCACGGGCGTAGTCCGCCCCCTTCTCGATTGCCGCCTGGCCGACGCCGACCGCGTTCGCGGCGATGGAGACCCGTTCGGAGTTGGCAAACGAGAGCAGATACCGAAAGCCCGCCCCCTCCTCGCCGATGCGGTCCGCTGCGGGGACCCGCACCCCGTCGAACCACACCTCGTTGGAGTCGGCAGCCCCGCGGCCGGCCTTGGGGATCTCGCTAACCTCGACGCCGTCCATCCCGGGGTTGAACTCCGTGAAGAACAGCGAGAGACCGGCAAAGCGGTCGTCGGGGTCGCGCTCGCCCGTCCGGGCCAGCAGCATGATGACGTCGGCCTCCTGGGCCTTCGAGGTCCAGATCTTCTGGCCGTCGACCACGTACTCGTCGCCATCCCGTTCCGCGGTGGTCTCGACTCGGGAGGTGTCTGTGCCGGCGTTGGGTTCGGTGACACCGGTACAGACCATCACGTCGCCGCTGGCGATGTCGGGCAGGTAGCGCTCACAGTGGTCGTCGTCGCCGTACTCGACGAGCGGGGCGGCGCTGAAGACGTGGTGTGAGGTGATCGAGGTGCCCGCCATCCCGGCCCCGGAGCGGGCGATCTCCTGCTGGACCAGCGAGGCCTCCTGGACGCCGTAGCCCTCGCCGCCGTACTCCTGGGGGATGGTGACGCCACACCAGCCGTCGTCGGCGAAGGCCTCGAAAAACTCCCAGGCGAACTCGTGGTCTCTGTCCTTCGTGCGCCAGTAGTCGTCGCCGAAGTCGGCACAGAGCTTGCGGATCTGGTCGCGGATGAGCCGCTGTTCCTCGCTGAGCTGGAAGTCCATTGTCGGGGACAGCACGGGCACCCGAATAACTCTGTCCCCAGTCGGGACAGCTAGACCGCCACCCGCTCGGCCAGCACGACCCTCAGGGCAGCGCTGCCCGGAGGCTGCGACGGTAGCGGGCGGCCAGCGTCCGGACGACCAGGCGGTCCTGGGCGGTCACGCCAAGGGCGACGAGGGTTCCGAGGTACGCTGCGACGCCGACGGGGACGCCGGCGGCCAGCGCCCCGACTCCGCCGACCGCGGCCCGTACCAGCCACATCGCGCCGGCCATGACCAGCCCGGCCGCCAGCGGCTTCAGGAAGGTCGCGTCGAAAGCGAACAGCCCCTCGTAGTGTCTGAGGACCAGGACTTGGAGGCCGTTCTGGAGGGCGATGGCCAGCCCGGTGCCCAGTGCCGCTCCGACGAGCCCGAACGCCGAGATAAACAGGTACGTCAGGATGACGTTCCCGGCCGCGAGCAGCCAGTCCAGGACCATCCGGATGTACTGGTGGTCTGTCATCATGAGAAGCCACCCCGTCGCCCCGACCGCACTCCCGACCAGGACGCCCCCGAGGTAGACCACGAGCGGGAGATAGCCCGCCGTGTAGGTCGGGCCAAACAGCCCCAGCAGCTCGCGGCCGAAGACCGTCTGGACGGCCAACACCGGGACGACTGCGGTGAGGATCAGTCGGGTAATTGACGTGTAGACCCGGTCGAGGGTGTCGACGCGGTCCTCGGCGTACAGCTCCGTGGCGACGGGGGGCAACAGCATGTTGAACGCCAGAAGCGGGACCCACGCCAGCGAGACGTAGACCAGCACGACGCTGTAGACCCCGGTCGCGGTCGCGGTGAGCAGGGCGCCGACGAGCAGGATGTCCACCCGGTTCTGGAACACCTTTCCGATGCTGCTGAGCGCGACCGGCGTCGCGTGGTTGTAGAAGGCCCGCAGCTCCGACCGGGCGCCCCGGACGGTCGGCCGGATGCCGGTCGCGGAGACCACCGCCGGCGCCCCGAGGACCGCGAGGGTAGCCGTCCCGACCGCCAGCGCGCCCACGACGCCGACCACCGAGTAGCCGAGTCCGACAGCGAGCAGGGCCGTCACCAGTCGAACCGCCGGGAGCAACACTCGGGTGAACGCCACCTCGCCGCGCGCCGACCCGACCGCCCGCAGCAGCGAGGCGTGGGTTCGCACGATGCCCGTCAGGGCGACCACGGCCCCGACGGCCGCCACCGTCGGCGGGAACAGGGGGTTGGCGACGGTGAGTGTGTTGAGTCGGTCGGCGGTCGCCACCAGCGCCACGGCCAGCCCCGCCCCGACAGCGGCGGTCGTCGCGTACGCCAGCCCGGCGACACGCGCCCGCCGCCCTGGGTCGTCCTCGTGGGCGGGGACGTACCGCTGGAGGGTCTGGACGGTCCCGAAGTTGACGAACCGAAAGAGCAGTTGGGCGAGCCGCCAGGCCAGCGCGTAGACGCCGTAGACGACCGGGCCGAGCGCACGCGCGAGGACGAACTCGGTGACTGTGGCGAGCACGCGTTGCAGGGAGAGCCCGCCCGAGGTCACGACCGCGCCGTGGGCGATGGTGACCAGGGCGTCCCGTTCCTCGGTCGGGACGCGCTCCCGATGCCCCGCTCCCGTCTCGGCTCCCGGCCGCGACTCCTCCGGCGGGGTCTCCCCCGCGGACGCCCCGGACACCTCCTCACCCTCGCTCATTCTGCTACTGGACGCGGAACTCGATGGCCGCGCCCTGGCCGTAGCCGACACACATCGTCGAGAGCCCGAGTCCACCACCCCGGCGCCGGAGTTCGTGGATCAGGGTCACGGGCAACCGTGCGCCCGAGGCACCGAGCGGGTGTCCGATGGCGATGGCGCCGCCGTTGACATTAAAGATCCCGTCGTCGAAGCCGAGTTCGTCCCGGCAGTACAGCGTCTGGCTGGCGAAGGCCTCGTTCAGCTCTACGAGGTCGTAGTCGTCGGCGTCGTGCCCGGTCCGGTCCCACAGTTGTCGGACGGCAGGGACGGGACCGATCCCCATCACTTCGGGGTCGACGCCCGCGACTTCGTGGGCACCGACCGCCGCGAGAACGTCCAGGTCGTGCGACTCGGCGTAGACCCGGGAGGTGACCATGACCGCGGCCGCCCCGTCCGAGATCTGTGCGGCGTTCGCGGCGGTGACGGAGCCGTTCTCGCGGAACGCGGGCGGGAGCCCGGCGATCGTGTCTTTCGTGGTGCCGGGACGGAGGCCTTCGTCCTCCATGACGACCCCGTCGGGGGTGTCGATGGGGACGATCTCCTCGTCGAACGTCCCGGCCTCGGTCGCCTCGCAGGCCCGCTGCTGGCTGCGGGCGCCGTAGGCGTCCTGGCGCTCGCGGGAGACTCCGTAGCGGTCGGCGACCTCCTCGGCGGTCTGACCCATCTCGAGGTCGCGGGCGTCGTACTGTGCGGCGATGCAGTCGTAGGCGTCGATCCCGTGGTCGCGCTCGACGCGGGTCATGTGCTCGACGCCACCAGCGACCATGACGTCACGCTGGCCCGCCCGGATGGCGTCGCTGGCGTCCATGATGGCCTGCGCGGAGGATGCACAGAGCCGGTCGATAGTCCGGCCGGGGACGCTCTCACCCAGCTCCGAGCAGAGCGCGATAACCCGACCCATGTTGTTGCTGTGCTCTTTGACCTGCTTGGCACACCCCCAGGCCACGTCGTCGACGTCTCCGGGGTCGATGCCCGTCCGGGACAGCAGTTCGTTCACCAGGGGTACCGAGAGGCGTTCGCTTTTGACGTCCGCGTAGACGCCGCCCTCCCGGCCCTGTGGGGTCCGTACGCCCGCCACGACGACCGGCTGTCTGTCGGCCATTGGGGACGCCTCGAAGGCGGGGAATAAGTGCGTACTGTTCGGCCGGTCCGCGGAATCCCGGACGGTCCGGAGGGTGTCCCCTCGACCGGGGTTCGAGACCCGGAACGTCTTTGCGTCCCTGTGGCGAGGGGACCGCATGGGCGAGGCGGACCCGACAGCCATCGAGAGCCTGGCGGTGACGGCGTCGGACCTGGTGGCGGCGCTGGAGACGAACCGCACGACCGCCCGGACGGCCGTGCTCCGGGCGACGCCACCCTTCAGCGGCCGGATGCGCGCCCGCCTGCACGTCGAGGGCGACGAGGCGTACGACGAGCCCCGGCCAGTTCACATCCCGCCGCGCGCCCTCGTCGCCGAGGACGCGCCGACGTACCCGACGCCTGCGGAGACGGAGGACGCTATCCGTGCCGACCCCGACCTCGAGTACACCGTCGAGCGCCACCGGGCACGCCACGAGGCCGCCGTCGAGGAGTGGCGCCGCACGTTGCTCGACGCGGTCCGGGACCGGGCCACCATCGAGACGCCGGCCGGGTCCGTGGCCGTCGACCTCTCCCTGCTCGGTGACGCCCCGGAGTGAGTTCGGGTCGTTCCGAACGCGAGTGACAGTGGCGCGCAAGGGTCGCCGCGGACAGTACACTTACAATCCCGCCGGTCATACCAGTTGTATGGCCGCACACGGCCGGCCGGACCTTCGGAACCTGTTCGACGAGTCACCGACCCCGCACATCGCCCACCCACCCCGGACACACCACCGAGACTTCTACCTCGCCACCGACGGCTCCTTCCGGGAATCGGGCGGCGGGTTGGGCGCTGTCATCGAAACCCGCGACGGCGAGCGGGTCGCCCGGGTCGCGCTCTCGGACCAGGCGCCGGACAACAACGTCGCCGAGTACCGGGCACTACACCTCGGGCTCGACGTGCTCGCCGCGCGCTCGCCTGGCAAGGCACGCGTGGGCGTGCTCGTCGACCACGACGACCTCGCCGAGAACGTCAACGCTGCCATCCTCTCGGCTCGAGGCGGACGCCCGGGGACACACACACCCCACCGGGTCAGCGTCCCCCGCGCGACCGGTCTTCACTGGCGGGGGATCCAGGCCCGGCTCCACGGCTTCAGCGAAGTCCGTGCCGCCCGCATCCCGAGTGACCGCAACCCGGCTCACCCGCTCGCCAACACGCCCGGCCGGTACGCCCACGTCAACGGCGAACCCGACCGCTGTCTGCGTCCCGACCCCCCGAACACGCCTGGCGAGGAACGTATCCCGCCGCCCTCGCGGTCGGACCGCGGCGCCGGCGACTGACCCCGGCTGTCGGTTCCTGACCCGAACGGACTGGTGTCTCACCGTCGGCTCCTGATCTACGCCGCGAGCCCTCG
>CAZOWU010000155.1:0-5455 GCA_964583735.1 uncultured Halobacteriales archaeon
CAGCAAGCTCTGGCCCAGCAGGGAGCTGGCACACCGTCATTCAGCCAGCAGGCTATGTCACCCCAACTCTCGGCTTTCCAACAGCAGGCGGAACGCGCACAGACCCAGGGTCAATACTCTCCGGCCGTAGACGTGATAGAGAGTAACGACAAGGTGCAGATCTTCGCTGACCTACCTGGTGTGGACAGTGATTCAATCGACATTCAGGCGTCGGACAACACTATCAGTCTCTCCGCCGAGCGAATCGAAAGCGAGCAAGAAGGCGAGTACGGCGAACCGGTCATGGCCGAGCGCGGAAGGGTTATGCAACGGCAGATCCAACTCCCAGCCGATTGCAACGTGGATGAAGCGTCCGCATCTTGGAATAAGGGTGTCGTTACGATCACACTTCCAAAACTCGAATCGGAGAGTACGAAGCGTATCGGCGTCGAATAGCGGGTAGGACTTTTTTCATTCGCTTCTCGTAGTTTGCAATCCCTCAATCCAATAATCTTCTATTGTGGCTTGGATGAGTCCACCCACCAAGCCGCCAACAGTGGAACCCCTCGTGACGAACAACTGGCGTAAATCGCTGTCCGTAGTGATGGCTGTCCTCGGCCCTCTCTTTCTACAGCGAGAGAATCCCGCCGTTCAGGCCGGGCGTGAATCGCGTCCGCTTGGTGCCACAGGCCACCGGAGTCGGCCTATCTGGAACCCGAACGCCTAGTATCGGCCGTGTCTACGGTTCACACATGGCTTCCGCCGACTCCCGACCGATGCGACCGTGGGAGTCGGGCCGTCATCCACCCACGGCGACGGTGCCCCGCGAGCCCGGTCAAAAGGCGCGACCGGGGCCGGCAGAGCAACCGCGAGGTCCGACCGCATGGGAGAGAGCCACGCCGAGAAACCGCGTGGCGATGACTCGCTTGCGGGTGGGAGCGCCCGTGACAGCGCCACAGAACGCTCCCGAGCGAGGGATGAAACCCGCCCCGTCGACCTCGGGAGAGCCGGTCCTGAAACCGACCGGCAGCAGGCCGGGTTCCCCCTGTGTGGGAAAGCCCCGTGGTTCACCACGGGGAGGATATCACTGTCCTGCGGTTACTGAGAAACGTCGGTTTTGCTCACCATCCTCCATAGGGAAGCAGAGAGAGGGGAAGTATGCCGGCGAGAACAACCGACCTTGGCAGGGTGGAAAGGTAACGCAAGACTGCGAGTTCTGCGATGACGAATACGAGGTTACTCCAGCAAAGGCGGAAGATAGCCGATTTTGTTCCCCGGATTGCCTCAACAACTGGAAGGGGAAACACAAGACAGGGCAGGATAATCGTATGTGGCGTGGCGGCGGCAAAATCGGAGAGTCTGTAAAAAAGCAACTACACGGCCCATCTTGGAGAAAGATTCGCAACCGGGGAGTCGGAGCCGAATAGTCGGGACGTTTCAAAACCGACCACCCTCTGTACATCATACGCCAAACTATCGCTGTATTGCGATTAGGGCATCTGATGTGTAGTCGGTGTGTTCTGTTTAGTCGCGTCCAATGTGGTAAAACTCATCGTTCGGGCGCATATCGGCGAGGTGTGCCATCCGGTTCGAGAGGTTGTAGAAGCTGGTAACAGCACCGATGTCCCAGACGGCCTCCCGGCTGAAACCGTGGTCGAGCAACTCCTCGATGTCCTCTTCCTCGACGGCGGCGGGGTCCTCGGTCAGTTCGACCGCCAGGTCGAGCATCGCACGGTGTTTCTCGTTGATTTCGGCGGTGCGGTAGTCGGTCGCAAGCTGGTCGGCCAGCCGCGGCGCCTGGGCGTAGATCCGCACCAGCGCCCCGTGGGCGACGACACAGTACAGGCAGTCGTTGACTCCACTGATGGCGACGACGATCATCTCGATCTCCTCGCGTTCCAGCGCGGTCTCCTCCAGCAGCGCGTCGTGGTAATCGAGGAAGGCGCGGGCCTGCTGTGGCCGGTACGCCATCGCCGGAAAGACGTTGGGGGTGAAGCCAGCCTCCTCGGTCTCCTCCTCAATGCGCTCCTGCAAGTCCGCGGGCAACTCCTCGACGTCCGGAACGGGAAAGCGTGTCATCGGTGGCTCGGAATCAGCCATACGTCTCCCTCGCCACACGGCGGCTTAGGTTTTTGCCAACTTCCGGCCGCCCCCCGAATCCGAGACTCCACACCGCCCGTCACGACTCGATGACCGACACGCTTATATCGGTTGCTCGTCGTCATTCCGACAATGAGTATTAACGAGCGACTCTCAGTTATTAATTTACCGGGGTGGCTCTCGCCACTCGGGTTCGCCGCGACGGTGTTGCTCGTCGCGCTGTCGGGGGTCGGTGTCGCCGCGGGCGCGGAGAAGGTGACCGTCATCGCCTGGGTCGCCTTCGTGGCGATGGCACTCGGGGCGTACGCGGGGGCGCGCGCAACTACCTCCTACCCTGTCCGGCTCGTCTGGGGGTACGGGCTCGCAAGCGGGGCCATGGTGGCGAGTTCGTCGGTCTTCCTGCTGCCACAGGCGATCGGCCTCGAACCCCGTATCGGCGGGTTCGGCGTCGCCGCCGGGCTCCTCCTGGGGTACGCCGCCCACATCATCGGCCACCGGCTCGGCCACGTCGACGTCGGGCTAGACCTGACGGCCGCACAGATCTCCGCCCACGCCCTCGCGGCGGGAGCGATTATCGGGCTCGTCTACGGGGCGATGCCCGAACTCGGGCTGTTGCTCGGGCTGGCCATCGTCTCCCACAAGGGGCCCGCAGGCTACGCCGCCGCCCACCGCCTGCGCAGCGGCGGGCTGCCCGTCTCCGCGCTCCTGTTGCCAGCAGCCGGCGTCGGGCTGATGGCGATTCCGGCGGCACTCCTGCCCGTCCCGGAGGTCGCCACGCTCAACGCCGTCGTCTTCGGCTTTGCCACCGGCATCTTCCTGCACGTCGCGATGGACTTTCTCCCCTCGTGTGAGGTTGGCGGCGAAGTCGACGAGGTCTGTTCGCTGTCCGAACATTCCCACGCACAGCTCGACCGGCTCCGGGTCCACGCGGTGGCCAGCACGCTCGTCGGAGGGCTGGCTGTCTTCGTCGCCTGGCTGGCCGTTGCCTGACTGGCCGGTGCCCACCTCGGCGCACCGGAGACCGTCCGCAGCGAGTCAGGTGTACTCGGAGTCCAGGTCGAACTGCTCGTCGAGCGGGTCGCTGAGCTCGCCGGTGATCTCTTCGAGGGCGTCGGTCGCCGTCACGAGGCCGACCACTCGGTCGCCTCTGCGGACTACCGCGAGCTCCTGTCGTTCGGCCTGAAACAGGTCGATGAGGTCGCTGACGGCAGTGTCAGGGCTGACCGTCATCGACGGAATGGCGACCGCTTCGAGGTCGGCCTCGCCATCCTTCCCCGCCTCGGCCCCGACGAACAGCGCCGGCGTGTAGACGACCCCGCGGACGTCGTCCAGGCTCTCACCGACCAGGGGGAACCGGGCGTGCGGTGACTCGCGGATCCGCTCGGCGTTGCTCTCCCACCCCTCGGCGGTCGACAGCGCGACGACCTCCTCCCGTGCGACCATGATGTCCGCGACGGTCCGGTCGCCGATGTCAAGCGCGTTGAGCACCTCCTCGCGGCGTTCCTCGGACAGGTCCCCCTCCGCCAGGACCTCTCCCATCCGGTTGCGCAGGTCTGCCCGGGATTCGATGACGTCCTCTTCGGTCTCCAGCCACGCGCCAGTCATCTCGACACCGAACAGCCGTAGCGTCCACTTGGCGACGCCGTCCCCGAGCCGGATCACCGGCGAGATAGCCACGTAGAACCAGTGCAGCGGCGCCGCCCCGTACCGACAGACCGTCCGCGAGCGCTCGACACCCAGGTAGGTCGGCGTCTGCTCGCCGTGGGTCAGGTGGACCAGGTTGATGACCAGGTACGCGATGAGGGCACCGGCTCCGACCGACGCGAAGAACGAGCCCGCAAACAGCGGCTCGAACAGCGCCGCGAGCGCCGGCTCGGCGACGATCCCCACGGCGATACTCGAGGCGGTGATCCCGACCTGACAGGTCGTCAGATACAGCTCCAGTTCCTGCGTCATCTCCCAGGCGCGGTCGAGCCTGGCATCGCCGTCGACGAACTCCCCCTCGGTGAACTGCCGGGCGCGGGTCAGCGCGAACTCGATGGCGACGAAGAAGCCGTTGGCCAGGATGAGTAACACGCCGGCCACCAGGCGGACCGTGATCTCGAGCGGGGTCACACCCGGAGGCTACCGCGTCCGGGAGGCAAAAGTCGGGTGGTCCGGAACTCGTGACCGCGACCGGCCCGCCAACGCGCGGGTCAGTACCGCCGACCCGTGACTCAGTCCGCCGACCCGTGACTCAGTCCGCCGACCCGTGACTCAGTCCGTCGGCACGACCTCGAGGGTCCGCTCTCTCCTGTTGCCGGGCCAGTGCAGGTAGTAGGTCGCCGCCGTCGGGCCGTCGGTTTCCGACCACTCCCCCGACTCGCCGAGCGCGTACGTCTCGGGGGTCCACGTCTCGGTCCTGCCGGCCGGGGCCAGTCTGGAGGTGGAGGCGACGGGCGTGTACGCGACCCGCGGCCCCGAGCGGTTCAGCGCCCCCACGAACCAGCCGTCGCGGTCCCCCTCGTTGGTGACCGAGACCTCGATAGCCGGCACCGCGCCGGCGTCGACCGAATCCGGCACTGACCAGGAGACGGACAGCGGCGGCGACTCGGTGGCCAGCCGCGCCCGGATATCCGGTGAGGGGACCCAGACGTTGCCGGCCCAGGTCAGGCCGGCCCCCTCGGGCGCACCGGTCGCCGGCAGCGGGAAGCAGACCCAGCCCTGGCCACGGTCAGCGTCGTAGCGACTCCCCCCGTTGTCGTCGTCGTAGAGCCGCCAGAGGGCTTCCGGCCCGTCGGCCTCGAGGGGACCGTACTCGTCGCCGTCGAACCGGAAGACGAGTTCGGAGCGGGCCGGCGGCTCCCCCGCTGTGACCGACAGCGAGAGGAAGAGATACTGCGTGTCGGGCTCGCTGGAGACACCGAGCGAGTCCGGCGTCGCGAGGTGGACGACCGCTGGCTGGAGTGCCAGGACCGACGCGTCAAGCGAACGGGCCGGCGTGGACCGGTCCGGCGTCGTGGTGGTGCCGCCGGGACTGTCAGTCCCGCCGTTAGGCGTTCCGGCACCGGAGGGAGTGCCTTCGGTTGGCTGGCCGGACGTACACCCTGCTAGACCGGCGAGGCCGGCCCCACAGAGCGCGAGCAGGTGTCGTCGTCTCATGACCCGGACTTCCGACGGCCGGCTAAAGTGCTTTCAGGAGGCTACAACGCCCGTTTCACACTCCGGGTTCGCGGCCGAAGCCGTGGGCGGCTGCAAGGCGGAGGCCAGGGGTTGGGGAACACGCCGGCTCGGGCGTTCCTGCCGAGACTGGTATCGCTCCTGCCGAGGCCGCCATCGCTTCTGCCGAGACTGGCATCGCTCTCGCCGCTGGCCTCGCCGCGCTCGACCACGCCGA
>CAZOWU010000156.1:0-5454 GCA_964583735.1 uncultured Halobacteriales archaeon
GCTACACCAAGCGAGCGCCTCTGTGTCTCGTGCGAAGTCGTCTAATCAGATAAATCCCACCACTTCTATTCGAGTGCCGGATTATCGTCAACCTCGATATCGTGAGGTCCTCTTCCCAATACTGCTCACGGAGCCAGTCCTCGTCCCGGTACGGTTTCGACACAACGGGAGATGCCCTCGTCTCCGTATAAAAAGGAGTCCCGCCGCCGCTACTTCCCCTCGAACTCGGGGTCTTCGTCGCTTTGCATCTTCGAGACACCCTCGAGGAAATCCTCGCTCTCGACGACGTGGCCAAAGGCCTGGGCCTCGACCTCGAGGCCGGCCTCGGTGTCGTCCCGGCCGGCAAGGAAGGCGCGCTTGATGTACTCCTGGGCCAGCGGCGGCCCCGCGGCCAGGTCCTCCGCCAGGTCCAGGGCCGTCTCCATCAGCTCCTCCACGGGGGTGACCTCGTTGACGAAGCCGTAGTCGGCCATCGTCCCTGGGTCGTAGTGGTCGCCGGTGAGCACGATTTCCCTGGCTCGTCCCTCACCGATGATGGACGTCAGCCGCTGGGTGCCGCCCCAGCCGGGGAGGATGCCCAGGTCGCGCTCGGGCTGGCCGAACGTCGACCGCTCGCTTGCCACCCGCATATCCGCACACGCCGCCAGTTCCATCCCGCCGCCGAGCGCGAAGCCGTCGACCGCCGCGACCACAGGAGTGGCAAGTTCCTCGAGCCGGCCCCAGGCCGCCTGCCCGTCCCGGGAGAGTTCGACCGCCTGCGCGGCGTCGGCGTCACCCGCCATCCCGGCGGCGTCGGCGCCAGCGGAGAAGGCCCGGTCACCCTCGCCGGCGACGACCAGCGCGCGCACCTCGTCGTCGGCCTCGACCCGGTCCAGCGCCGCCTCGAACTCCTCGAGGACCTCGGGTGTGACCGTGTTGAGTTGGTGTGGCCGGTCGAGGACGACCCGAGCGACCCGGTCGCTGGGGTACTCGAGGCGGATGGTGTCGAACGCGGGCTCGTCCGCGTCAGTCCCCTCCTCACCGCCGTAGAAGCCACCCGCCTCGGCGGCCGCTTGGAGCCCCTCGGAGACCTCGTAGCGGGCGCCGCCGGTCTCCTCGTGAGCGGTCTCCAGGGTCTCGACGAGCGACTCCAGCCCCGCGTCGTCGGCCATCCTGGCCGGGCCGTCGGGGAACCCGCCGCCGAGCTTGACTGCGCGGTCGACCTCCTCGACCGGGGCGATGTCCTTCTGCTGGAGCTTGCCGACTTCGTTTGCCATGACCGCGAGCAGTCGGGCCTCGACATCGTCACGGCCCTCGTCTGGCGGGACATCGACGCCGCCGTTCTCGTAGTCGTAGAAGCCCTCGCCGGTCTTGCGGCCGTGCTTGTCGTTCTCGACGGCACGGACGAGCATCGGCGACGGCTCGTAGGCCTCCCCCAGCACCGTCTCCATGTACCGGAGGACGTGCAGGATGACGTCGTTGCCGACCTGGTCGCCGAGTTCGAAGGCACCCATCGGGAGATTGAGGCCGTACTTGCTGGTCGAGTCGACCTCGGCGATGGTGGCGTCATCCTCCCCGACGAGCCAGCAGGCCTCGTTCATCAGCGGGACGAGCACGCGGTTGACGACGAAACCGGGCTCATCCTTCCGAACCCGGACCGGCGTCTTGCCCAGCGACTCGGCCAGTCCTTCGATGGCCTCCAGCGTCTCGTCGCTGGTGTGGGCTCCGCGGATGACTTCGACGAGTTCCATCCGCACCGGCGGGTTGAAAAAGTGCATCCCGCAGAACTGCTCGGCGCGGTCGGTCGTCTCCGACAGCTCCGTGACCGACAGCGATGAGGTGTTCGAGGCGAAGGTCGTCCGCTCGGGTGCGAGGTCGTCTAGCTCCCCGTACACCTGCTTTTTGATGTCCATGTCCTCGACGATCGCCTCGACGACGACGTCAGCGTCCGCGACCGCGGTCTCGAGGTCGACGACCGGCGTGACCCGTCCGAGCGCCGCCTCGCGTTCGTCCTCGCCGATGGCGTCGTTCTCGGCCAGCTTCTGGAGGCTCCACTCGATCTGGTCGTAGCCCTCCTGGACGAGGTCCTCCTCGATGTCCCGGAGGGAGACCTCGTACCCGGCCAGCGCTGCGACTTCCGCGATCCCGTGACCCATGGTGCCCGCGCCGAGCACCGCGAGCGTCTGGATATCGGCTGTCTCCATGTCTCCGAACGCGGGCGCGGCTGGCTTCAGCGTTGCCATCGCCGCGCATCCGGGGCCGGAACCCTCTCACTGCGGCGCACCGTCATAAAGGGCGGCATAGTTTCCGCATCGAAGTCAGGGTCGTCCGCCCGGTACGTCTGTCCGCCGGGATGGATACGCCCGGCACTCACCCACCGGTCGCCAGCCACGTCGGGCCGCCTCGCCACCGACCCGACCCTTCTACTCCACCATGTGGCTGCCACCCGGCGGCAGGAACTCCTGGACTCTGTCCGGGCTCGCCACTTTTCTGACGAATGCGTCGTCGGCAAAGCGGTCGCGGAACTCCCGGTAGAGCCGCTTGGCGATGTCGTTCTGTGCGTACCGGCCGGGTTCGACCTCGACCGCGGTTTCGGCGCGCTCGCGAACGGGCTCCGGCGGGCCACCGATGACACGGGTCTCGGGCTCGCAGGTGATCCCCACCGCGACGCCGACCGCCACGTCCCTGAAGTAGGTGCGGTCACCCCGGACGGCGAACCCGCCTTTCTCGAGGTACTCGCCGCTCTCGGGGGTCTTGCTCACCTGGTCCGGGTCGACCATATAGGCGTCACCCGCAAAGCGACTGTCCTTCCAGACAGAGGAGTACGAGACCGCGAAGCGGGCTGCCTGCTCCTTCGAGCGGTCGGGCACCTCGATGTCGGGGTCGGCGGGCTCGCTGGGCCCCGTCGTCTTCAGGGCCGTCACCGGGCCGCCGTGGGCCTGGGCGTGAAAGAACAGGTCGCCCGCGTCGAGGTACTTCTTGACCAGCGCCTCGTTGTCGTCGGCGTCCCGGCCACCGATGACGAGAAAGTCGTCGCTGGTGTGGAACCACCGGAACTGCTCGTACCACTGCTCGGTGCTCCTCACCGGGACCGACGAGCGGGAGAGCCAGTCGACGTCTTCGGTCTCCCCCCCGTCGTCGCCGTCTCCGCCCCCGTCCTGGCCGTCTCCCTCCGCCTCGCCGGCCTCCCACTCCTCGCGGCGTTCCCGTAGCCGCTCCAGTTCCGCGCGGGTCTCCGCGATTGCCGCCTCGGCGCCCTCCTTTTTCCCCTCGACCTCCTTGGCCTCGCGGTAGAGCCGGTCGGCGTTCTTCTCGACGCCGTCCTCGACCCGCAGCGTCGCCTCGTGGTCGCCGACCGCGACGGTAACGGTCCCCTCGCTGCCGTCGACCCGCTCGACAGCCTCGGCCGCGGGGATCCCCTGTTCTTTCCCCTCCTCGAAGCGGGCCTCGACGTCGTCCCAGGGGATGTCCTCGGCGCGGGCGTTGCGAACTGTCGTCAGCACCTCGTCAACGAGGTCGTAGTTGGCGTACAGCGCCTCCGCGCGCTCGCGGTGGGCCTCGGCCTCCTCCTCGAAATTCTGGATGGCCCCCTCCTGCTGGTCGATGATCCGCTGCTGTTTCTCGATGTCGCCCTCGAAGTCCGGGCGGTTCTGGCCGCCGGTCGCTGTGTCGCCGTCACCGCCGGGCTCGGCTTCGGTCGCCAGCGCGTGGAAGTACTCGTCGAGCGCCTCGGTGAAGCGGTCGACGGGGTCGACCGCTCCCTCGTGGGCCTCGTACTCGGCCATCGGCACCGGCGTCACGTCGACGACCCGGTCGTCCTCGCGGTAGAGCCGTGGGTCCAGGTCGCCCGCATGCAGCCGCTCTGCCAAGTCGCCGACTGTGCTGTACAGCGTCCGGTAGGCCTCGTCGTCGGCGTCGTCGATGGAAAGTGCCTTTTCGACCCCGGCCCGGGTGCACAGCTCCTCGGCCCAGGTGCCCCCGAAGTTCAGCTGTGTCGCGAGTGTCTTGACGACGTCCGTGTCCGACTGCTCGAAGCGGGCGCGAAAGCCATCGAAGTTCACCGAGAGGGGGTTGAAGCGGGCGTCGGGGTACTCGTACTGTGCGCCGGGCGCGACAGTCCGGGACTTGAGCCGCACCGTGTCGAGACAGTCGACGACCTCGCCGGTGCCGTCCAGGACAGCGAGGTTGCCGTCCCCGAACAGTTCGGCGACGATGGTCGTGGAGTCGTCCTCGCGCTCGAAGTGCAGCCGGAGGATGCGGTCGAACTCGAACTGCTCGACGGCCGCAAGCTCCGCGCCCGCGAGCCGGTTGCGAAGCATCATCGCGAAGTTGGGCGGGCGCTCGGGGGCCGGCGGAACCCGGTCCTGGCTGGCGACGCGGGCGTGTTTGGTCTCCCCCGTGTCGACCAGTAGCTCCACCCGGCCGCGCTCGTAGTGGCGCAGTTTGAGCCGCAGGAGCCCGTCCTCGTAGAGGTAGGCCTTGCCGAAACCGGCCCCCTCGTAGGCCCCCAGCTCGCCGACCACCGCGGCGATGTCGACGCTCGTCAGCTCCCGCTTTCTGTCCATACGTTCTCTTCCCCCGGCGACGGCAAAGGGGTGTCGTTGGCACGACCGAGCGGGCACCTCGGGCACACGGGTCGACCGTACCGACCAGCGGGCGGCCGAGGTCATACTGCCGGCTGTCCCTTCGTGAAGAGACTTGCCACCCCGGCATGGCGTGAGTCTTCAGAGACGGACAGCCGGCAGTATCAGGAACGGGCCGAATCGCGCCAAACCGGGCGGGACCGGCCAGTTGAGCCGGGACCTGGTAATAAAGAGTTTTGCACCTCGGCCCAGGAAAGTAGTACATGACAGCTACGGTCGGCGGGTACGACGTCGCCGTCGTCGGGGCGGGGACCGCTGGGTGTTACGCGGCGGCGACACTCGCCGATGCTGGATACGAGGTGGTCGTCGTCGAGCGCAAATCCGCCGAGGAGGCCGGCCACATCGCCTGCGGGGACGCGCTCAAGGGCGCCAGCACCTTCCCCGACGCGATCCCGAAATCACGGCTCGAGCCCGCCTTCACCAACACCGGGGTCGACCACGGCCGCTTCGAGATCCCCAAGCTCGAGACGGAGGTCGACATCCCCGTCCCCGGCGAACTCGCGGTCATCGACCGCCTGGAGTACGGCCGCCAGCTCATCGGCGGTGCCGAGGATGCCGGCGCCGACCTCCACTACGACACCGTCGTCCAGGACGTCATCCAGGAAGAGGGCCGCGTCGAAGGGCTGCAGTCAGTCCAGGAGGGAGACCCCGTCGAGTACGACGTCGGCCTCGTGGTCGACGCCGCTGGCGCGCTCTCGATCCTCCAGGACAAGGCCGACTTCTCGGGGAGTTCCTTCGACACCAACGTCACCTACTCGCAGTTCTGCTCGGCCTACCGGGAGATCGTCCACGTCGACGAGCCCGTCGAGTGGTCCGACGCCCTCGTGTTCAA
>CAZOWU010000157.1:0-5417 GCA_964583735.1 uncultured Halobacteriales archaeon
TCCTCGGCCATCCCCAGCTCGTGGGCGGTGTTGGTGCCGAGGTACTTGTCCGGCAGGAACAGCACCTTGTCGCCGCGGTCGAAGGCCCACTCGAAGGCGTCCGCGGCGTTCGAGGACGTACAGACGAGCCCCCCCTGCTCGGCGCAAAACGCCTTCAGGTCCGCGTAGGAGTTCATGTAGGTGATGGGGATGATGTTCGAGTCCGGAGCGGCCTCCGTGATCTCGGCCCAGGCGGCGTCGACCTGCAGCGCCTCGGCCATGCCCGCCATCGGGCAGGACGCCTCCATCGAGGGCAGGATCACCGACTGCGCGTCGTCGGTGATGATGTCCGCGGACTCAGCCATGAAGGTCACGCCGCCAAAGATGACGTAGTCGGCGTCGGTCGCCGCGGCCTCCGTCGAGAGCCCGTAGGAGTCGCCGACGAAGTCGGCGTGTTTGACGATCTCCCGGCGCTGGTAGTTGTGCCCCAGGATCACGACGTCGTCACCCAGGTCGTCGAGCGCCGCCTCGATGCGCTCGGTCCGCTCGTCCTCGCTCAGGTCGCGGTAGGCCGGCGGCAACTGCTCCAGATTGTCGTACTTGAAGAGGCTCAGGTCAGTCTCGAACTCGGCGGTTTCCATTTCGGGCATGTGTATCACTCGGGTACCAACGTCTTCGGAACCCGGTATTGAAAAGATTTTCTCTTCAAAACCACTCTTCGGGTCGTTATTGTCACAGTAACGGGGTTGAGACAGCGGATACTACACGAACAGAGGCTGTGAAACGAATCCGTGTTCCGTCGGATGCGAACAGTGTCCACGGTCGCTCGTCGAGCCGGCGGGTGACGGTAGACCCTTGGTCGGTTCGCGACCGCGGGGACGGAGCCGGAGTGAGAAACTGTTAGGGGAGTGGGCCGCCAGCCCGTGGGTATGACAGACGGTTCCGGCGGCGACGCCACCGACCCACAGCGACTCGCCGACCGCGTCCGCGAGGGCGACCTGCGGCTCCACGAACTCGAGGACCACGCCGAGCCCGAAACGGCGGCGGCGGCCCGCCGCCGGCTCGTCGAGGCCGAGACCGGCGCCAGCCTCTCCGCGGTCGGCGAGTACGGTTTCGACCCGGCGGCGACCGAGGGCAACGTCGAGAACCTGCTGGGTGGGGCACAGCTCCCGATGGGGGTCGCCGGCCCCGTCCCCGTCGAGGGCGGCGCCGCCAACGGCGAATACTACCTTCCGATGGCCACCACCGAGGGGGCACTCGTCGCGAGTGTCAACCGGGGGCTCGGGACCATCCGCGCGGCGGGGGGCGCGACCGCTCGCGTGACCGACTCGGGGATGACCCGCGCGCCCGTCTTCCGGGTCGAGGGCGTCGCCGAGGCCGCCACGGTCGTCGAGTGGGTCGAAGACCACGAGGACCGGCTGCGCGAGGTCGCGGAGGCGACCACCAGCCACGGCGAACTGCTGGCGGTGAGTCCCTACGTCGTCGGCGACTCCGTCTTCCTGCGCTTCGTCTACGACACCAAGGACGCGATGGGGATGAACATGGCCACCATCGCGACCCGGGAGGCCGCCGAGGTACTCGAGGCGGAGACTCCCGCCGAACTCGTGGCGCTGTCGGGCAACCTCTGCTCGGACAAGAAACCCGCCGCGGTCAACGCCATCGAGGGCCGGGGCCGGACGGTCACCGCCGACATCCTCGTCCCGCGCGAGCTCGTCGAGGACCGGCTGGGCACGACCCCCGAAGCGATGGCCGAGGGCAACTCCCGCAAGAACCACGTCGGCTCGCTGAAGGCCGTAACCCTGGGCGGCAACGCCCACGCCGCCAACACCGTCGCCGCGGTCTTTCTCGCCACCGGACAGGACGCCGCCCAGGTCGTCGAGGGGGCAAACGCCATCACGACCATGGAGGTCCGCGAGGCGGGGCTCTACGCCAGCATCTCCTTCGCCTCCCTGGAGGTCGGGACCGTCGGCGGCGGGACCGACCTCGCGACCCAGGCCGAGGGGCTGGAGGTGCTGGGCCTGGCCGGCGGCGGCGACCCCCCAGGCAGTAACGCCGACGCGCTCGCGGAGGTCATCGCCACGGGCGCGCTCGCCGGCGAGATATCGCTCATCGCTGCCTTCTGCTCGCGGCACCTCGCCTCGGCTCACGAGGAACTCGGGCGGTAAGAGAAGTCGCCGGGGACCGCGACCCCCTCCCCGCTGTCACACCCACTTCCGGGACTCCGCAGCCAGAAAGAGCACGCCGCCGATGACGACGACCAGTCCCACGACGAGCAGCGTTCCGCTGCCGAGGATCGGCCCCACCGCGAGGAACGTCCACCCCAGGCCCGCGACGCCGTGAGCCATCGCGACTGTCCGCTGGCCCGTCCGGTAGAAGACGACCGCACCCAGGTCCAGCCCGATAGCCAGCGCCACGCCCGCCAGTCCGAACATCGGGATCCGCGCGTCACCGACGGCGAGGGGGTCGACGACCGGTTCGGCGAGCAACAACAGCCCAGCCAGTCCGACAAAGCCGCCGACGACGTACCGGCCGAGACCGACTGACTCCGACGGCGACGACGGCGACGCGGTGCCGGGAGAAGGCCACTCGCTGTCGGAACTCATAGTAACCGGTAGCCCCCGTCGGTCTCGGTCACCTCGCCGGCGCGGACCAGCTTCTCCAGGGCGCGCTCGGCCCACTCGCGGGAAATCCCGTGCTCGGCCGCGTAGGAAGTGACCTCGGCCTCGCTCGGCGCCTCGAGTTCCCGGAGCGCGGCCCGGACGGTCTCCTCGCGACTCCGGGCGCCTCCGCCGCCGGCCGCGCGGTCGGCCGCCGCCTCCACCTCGCCGGTGTCGACACCGACGCCCTCGAGGTAGGTCTCGTCGTCGACACCCGCCTCCTCGAGTTCCGCGTCGAGTTCCGCGAAGGAGCCAACCTCGGCGAAGGCGTCGCTTTCCCCCTGGCGGCTGGCGAGCATCGAGGCCCGGACCTCGCGGGCGTGGTCCTCGTTCTCGGTGGTCAGAAACTCCCGGCGGTACTCGTGTTTCCGGGAGGTGCCACACCGCGGACACTCGGTGCGCTCGGGGTCGCCCTCAACGATCCACAGCGCCGAACACTCCCCACAGCCGACCACCGCGTACATACACGACTGTGGGCGTCCGCGTCCATGAATGCGGCGCACCCGGACGCCATCTGAGCCGGCACATCCGGGCCGCATTGGCCCCCCACCCCCATTTCGCGGGAGGACTGCTGCCGGGGTAATCTGGGTCCTGGCCGAGGCTGAGAGCATGGACGTGAGACCCTGGCCGAGGCGACCGCCAGCGGCGGCGAGTGTCCGGGCCCAGAGGGCCTCGTAGACGAGTCGACGCGGGAAACCGTCGACACCGTCGTCGACGGCGACACCCGGGGGCCGCTCGCGGTCGTTGGCAGCCCCTTCGCCGGCCGGCGGGGAGTGAACCCGACACAACCGTTTTCCACCCGCTCACCGAAGCCCGGCCGTGTTCGAGAACCGGGGCTGCCTGGCCCGCTCGCCACGCCACGACCTCGCGCTGGAGTGCATCGCCGCGGGGGTGGAGGCCGCCCACCCCGAGCGGGTCGTTCGGGAGACTGTCACCGTCGACGGGGACACGCTCCAGGTTGGGGAGGGGACACCCACTGCTGTGGAGGACGAGGTCGACCTCTCCGGGACCGACCGCGTCCTCGTCCTGGGTGGGGGCAACGCTGCCGGGACGGCCGCCCGGGCGCTCGAGGGAGTGCTCGGGGACCACATCGACGACGGCGTCGTCGTGACTGACGACCCAGTCGCCTGTGAGCGCGTCCAGGTCCACGCGGGCGACCACCCGGTCCCGACTGAACGGAACGTCGAGGCGACCCGCACAGTGCTCGAGTTGGCCCGGTCGGCCGGGGCGGACGACCTCGTCCTCGCGGTCGTCACCGGTGGCGGGAGCGCCCTGCTGGCTGCGCCGGCAGCGGGCCTCTCGCTCGCGGACCTGCGGGCGACGACCGGCGGGCTACTGGACAGCGGCGCGGCCATCGGCAAGGTCAACGCCGTCCGCAAACACCTCTCGGGAGTCAAAGGCGGCGGGCTGGCCGGGGCGGCCGCACCCGCACCTGTCCTCGGGCTCGTCTTCAGCGACGTGGTCGGCAACGACCTCGGGACGGTCGCCAGCGGGCCGACTGCTCCCGACCAGACGACCTACGCCGACGCCCTCGCAGTGCTCGACCGGCACGGCGTGTCCGTCCCCGGGGCGGTCCGCGAGCACCTCGGGGCCGGACAGCGCGGGGAGCGCGCGGAGACCCCCGCCGACCCGGCGGCGCTCGGCGACGTGACCAACCGGGTTCTCGCGGACAACCTGACCGCCCTGGAGGCCGCGGCCGACGTCGCGACGGAGCGGGGATACACGCCACTCGTGCTCTCGACGCGGACCCGCGGGGAGGCCCGCGAGGCCGCCAGGACCCACGTCGCGGTCGCCGAGGAGTCCGCAGCGAGCGGCAACCCGGCCGAGCCGCCGGCGGTTCTGCTGGCGGGCGGCGAGGTGACTGTCGCCGGCGCCATCGAGGGGGGCGGTCCGGGCCGGGGTGGGCCGAACGCGGAGTTCGGGGTGAGCGCGGCGCTGGAACTGGCCGGCAGCGACCGCAGGGTGCCCACCATCGTGGCCGCGAGCGTAGACACCGACGGCGTCGACGGTACCGCGGACGCCGCGGGCGCGCTCGTCGACGGCGACACCGTCGAGGAGCCGGTCGCGGCGCGAGAAGCACTCGAAGACCACACGACGGCAGCCTACCTCGCCGACCGGGCCGCGGCGGTCGTCACCGGGCCGACGGGGACGAACGTCAACGACTTCCGGGTGTTCGTGGTCGGCGAGGGGGGACGGCGGCCGGGCGACACCAACCATTAGAGGGTGCGCACCGACTGGCCGGGCATGGAGACGATGGCACCTGCAAACGGCGAGACGGTCGAGGCGGTCGAGGGCGTCCACCTCACGCAACTCGCCGCCGACGAGCGAATGAGCGTCCAGCACTTCCACATCGAGGCCGGGGCGACGGTTCCCGAGCACAGCCACCACCACGAGCAGGCCGGGTCCGTCGCGGGCGGCGCACTCACGTTTCTCGTCGACGGGGCGACCCACGTCGTCGGCACCGGCGAGTCCTTCGTCATCCCCGGTGGTGAACCCCACGCTGCGGAGAACCGGGGCGACATCCCCGTGAAGGGCGTCGACATCTTCAGCCCGCCGCGGACGGACCCCGACTGGGGCGAGTGAGCGACGGTCGGCGGGGACTGCCGGGAGAGCGCGACCCGGGAAGCCACCGAAACAGCCGAGTGGCCGGGCTCCGGCCCGCCGCGCACGTCCGCCGTGGCCGCCCGCGACAACAGAGAAGAGTTACGCGAGCGTCTGGGTGTTCTGGCGGCTCCGCCCTCATAGTGATTGCTGTGATTATTTTCGGCATCCTGTGAGAAT
>CAZOWU010000158.1:0-5386 GCA_964583735.1 uncultured Halobacteriales archaeon
TCGAGTGGCTCTCGGTCCAGGAGTTCAGCCAGATGCTCGGCCGGGCCGGCCGGCCGGACTACCACGACGAGGGGACCGTCTACCTGCTCGTCGAGCCCGACGGCACCTACCACAACTCCCAGGAGATGACCGAAGACGAGGTGGCTTTCAAGCTGCTCAAGGGGGAGATGGAGCCCGTCCGGACCCGCTACGACGGGCCTGCTGCGGTCGAGGAGACACTCGCGAACATTACCGTCGCCGGCTCGCGCGCCAAGCGGCTCAACGAGTCGATGGTCGGAGAGGTGCCGACAAAGCACGCGCTGGGCAAACTCATCGAGTACAGCTTCATCGACGGGCTGGAGCCGACGCCGCTGGGCCGGGCCGTGACCCGGCACTTCCTTTCACCCGGTGACGCCTTCGCCATCCTCGAGAGCATCCGCACGGGGGCGGACGCCTCCGACCTCGTCGCCCGGATGGAACTGCGCGAGGACGACCGGTAGTCACTGGACTGACGGGCGGCCTCGACCGGGTGCGCCGCTCACCGTCCACGGTCGCGGCCTTCTTTATCGGGGCAGTGAACGGCGGCACGCGCCAGCCGTCACCGCCGGGGTGCTCGCGGTGTTCGTGCTCGCCCTCGTGGCGCTGGTGCTGTTCGCCACGGAGCCGGTTCCGGTCCCGGTCGAGGTGACGACACTGGTCGCGCCGTTGCTCCCGGATCCGGTCACGGAGGGCCCGGCCGGCGCCAGCCTGCTCGAGACTACCTTCGCCGCCTCGATGACCGCCACGACACCGGTGGGGTATCGAACCGACAGCTTCGTCTACGGCGCTGGGGGCTACCGCTTCACCGACTATCTCCGCGTCGGCGGCCCGCTGCAGGCCATCTTCGCCGTCGTGACGGCGCTCGGCATCGCTTCTTCTGGAGCGTGTGAGTCCCGTTGTAGGGCCGTGAAGGGCCGATTCTGGACTCCCGGACCGAACGCACAAGTCCGTGAGGCCCCGAACGAATCTGTGCCAACCGTCGAGTTCGAGGACGCGACCGGCGAGCGGACGACCGTCGAGTGCGCAGCCGGTGCGACGCTCCGTGATGTCCTTCTGGCGGCCGACCTGTCGGTCCACAACGGCCCCCGGCTCGTCTCCTGTCACGGGCACGGGTCGTGTGGAACCTGCGCCGTCGCAGTGGAGGGACCAGTCGACCCGGCTACGCCGGCCGGCCGCGAGCGGGTCCGGCTGTCGGTGCCACCTCACGACCCGGACGCTGGGCTTCGCCTCGCCTGTCAGGTGACCGTCGAGGGTGACCTCCTGGTCCGGAAAGACGGCGGGTTCTGGGGGCAGCACACGACCGAGGCCGCAGGCGAAGCCGGCGACGGTCGTCCGGACTGACCCGCCATGGCCCGGAATCGCCGCACCGTCCGCCGGACACTCTGGGCGGCGAGTCGGCCGGCTCAGCTGCTGTTGATCCTCGGAGTCTACGCGCTCGGGGTGAAGGCCGCGGGCGCGCTCGGGGGCACCGTCGACACCCTCTCTGTCGTCGCAGGCGTGGCCGCGCTCGTCCCCGTCGCCGCAAGCGTCCACTACGCCAACGAGTACGCGGACCACCGGACGGACGCGTTGACCGACCGGACGCCCTTCTCCGGGGGCAGCGGCGCGCTACAGGCCAGCAGCCTCGACCGCTCGCTCCTGCTCCGGGCGGGCGCGGCCAGTCTGCTCGCCGGCAGCGTCCTGGCTGCAGGCCTCGCCGCGGCAGGGCTGCTCGACAGGCGCGGCGTTGCCCTGCTCGCCGTCATCGCGGCCTTCGGCTGGCAGTACTCCGTCGGCCCGCTCCGGCTGGCCTGGCGGGGACTGGGCGAACTCGACAACGCCGCCCTGGGTGGGCTGGCGCTGCCAGCCTACGGGGCGGCCGCCACCGGTGGACCGGCGGGTCGAGTCGCGCTCGTTTCCGTCCCCTTCTTTTTCGTCGTTCTCCTGAATCTCTTTGCGACGCAGTGGCCCGACCGCGAGGCCGACGCCGCGGTGGGCAAGCGGACGCTGGCGGTCCGGTGGTCCCCCCGGCAACTCCGTGCGGCCTACGCCCTCGTCGGTGTGGCCGCGGCTGGCTCGCTGCTCGCACTCCACCCGGCCGCGCTGCCGACGCCCGTCGCGCTCGGCAGCCTCGTCGCCGTCCCGCCGCTGGCCGTGGGGGTGGTGGGCTACACCCGCCGGGAGGTTCCGTGGCCGACCGTGACTGGCATGGTCGCGCTGGCGGCCGGCCAGTTCGCGGGCTGGTGTCTGGTCTAAGCCCGTGGAGCCCGCTCGCGCTCGGCGTACGCCTCGGGGTCGAACGACCAGTCCCACTCCCGGTAGGACAGCGACGGCGTCGCACCCCGGGGCAACTGGTCGTACCGTCGGAGAAAGTCGTAGACCCCCCGTTTTCCCCCGAAGTCGCCGCGGAACCACAGCAGCACCCGCGGCACCAGCGCCTCGCCGGCCGTGGGGTCGTAGTCGACCTGGTTCTCGAGATACCCGCGAGTCGCCAGGTCGAACTGGTCGTCGAGGGCTTCGCGGGTGTAGGCCGCGATGGGCGGACAGCTCTCGGCCCCGCAGTTGAGCGCGAAGTGGACCCGGGGGTCGCGCTCGTCGGGGGCGTGTCTGTCGGCAAACCCGCTCCGCAAGGGCCGGGGGACGCGCAGGTACCCCATCGTGTACTTGTGGTACGAGCGCCGCAGCACCCGATGTTCGACGTCGTCGAGGCTTAGCGGCTGGCCAGCAACGGTGAGGAGGTCGGCCCCGAAGAACTGCCGGCAACTCTCGTACTGCCCGGGGTCGGCGGCGAGCGCCCGCTGTGTCGCGGCATTGTAGACGTTGGTCCAGAAGGCCATGCGCGCACGGTCGGTGTCGAGTGCTGCCGCGAGCCCCCGGTCATCGAGTTCCGCGAGGTCGGCAGCCAAGCCAGCGGTTGGCTCGCCGCGCCGGACAGCGAGCAGGAACTCCTCGGAGAGTGAGACCGGGTCAGTCACGGGCTCTGGTAGGGGTCAGCCCCTTATCACCGTTCGGCCCCTGTCCGGCCGTGGCGCACCGCCGGACCGGGGTCGGGCTCCGGTCCCGAGTGCGTCGCCGCTGACTCATAGTGATTGTTGTCCCGATGTCCCGGCGATTACTCGTCGGGGTTGGCAAGCGCCGGGAACAGACGACAATACTCACTATCAGTCGTACCGGGCGGCGAGGTCGCGTTTCGTATCGGCGATGACCGCCTCCTCGGCGCGGGTCATCGCCCGCAACGCCTCGTCGGTGTAGTCCACCTCGACAGTCGGGAGCCGGCCAAGCGCCGCCCCGAGCCCACCGAGCCCGCCCAGCACGTCACCGGGGTCGAACGTGACTGCCATCCGGAACGTCTCGCGGTGGTCCCGGAGCGGGGTGGTGAACGCGAAGTGCTCCTCGACGAGTGCGACCGCCTCCTCGTGGGAGAGTGTCGCCGTCACGGCCAGCCAGAAGGCCTCCTCCTCGGCGCCCACCAGCGGGGCGATAGCCTTGCCGAAGCGGCGCTGGCGCTCGACGAGCCGGTCGCGGACCCGCTCGCGCTGCTCGGCGGACAGGTCCGCACGGAGCGCGTCCTCGTAGGCGTCGGCCGCCAGCAGGGGCTCCCGGTACGCGTCGATGCCGTCGCCGCTCTCGGCGAAGTCGAGTAGCGCCTCGAACTGGGCGAGAACCTGGGCCCGGTGGGCGTCGAGTTCCGGCTGGACGACCCGCTCGTGGAGCAGCTCCGAGTTCCCGAGCAGCCGGTCGACAGCCCCGCTTCCCGGGCCACCTTCCCGGAGCGCCCGGGTGACCCGGAAGGCCTCGGCCGTGCGGTCGAGCGCTCGGTTGACGTACTGCTCGAACCCCTCGCGGACTGCAGCGCGTGTCACGTCTATCGGTACGGCCGCAGCGGGCTTGTAGCTGGCGCCCCTGGCCAGTAGTCGGGAGCACTACCGCCGTGTGGCTGGTCGAGGCGGGCCAGCACACCGGGCTGGCGTCACACGCCCGCCGGACGCGCGTCTGACCGGGGTTTTTGTCGCCAGCCGTCGACATCGCTGCCGATGACTGACCGGTCGCTCGACATGACGGAGGTCACCGTCGAGTTCGACGAGGAGGCCCTCGAGCAGGTCGACGAGCTTGCCTTCCGGGACCATCGGGAGCACCGCGAGGCTGCGGTCCGGGAACTGCTCGACCGGTGGCTGAAAGAACGGGCCGAGGGATATGGCTCGGAAGAGACCGAGTAGCTTCGCAGGACAGGGGAGCTCGTTCGGGGTCGCAGCTCGTCGGGCCACGCCGGGAATTTGATTTTTATTTATGAGAACTTCGGACGTCGATGAACCACAGTAGCGAGAGAGTCGCTTTTCAAAAATAGAAATAGCGACTCACAATATAAGTAGAAGCAATCTCTGGTTGTAGTTGATCGATGAACAAGTCGAATTCGACAACGAAACAGGCCGGGTCCCGTCCCCGGACCTCTCTGGAAGATGCGTCTGTCGCGTTGTCCGGAATGGACACCGACATCAGTTCGGGGGACGACGACGGAGTAACGCTCGGTCAGTTGTACAACGAGTTGCGCTCGGGTGATGTCGTCTCCGACACCGACGGCGTCCGCCTGGTCCCCGAACAGCACTCCGAAGCGGTCCTCGACGACGTGACGGCTACGCTGTTCGGCCAGTCCAACTTCCAGTTCAGGGAGTCAGTCGTGAAGGAGAATCTCGACGAGATCCTGCTGTTGCTGGTCGCACACCGGAGTTCCGAGGCCAACGGCAAGAGCCTGATGAGCGACCTGGCGACGGTATTCGACACGCGTCTGAGTCCGGGGACACTCTACCCACAGCTCCACGAACTCGAGGACGAGGGGTTGCTCCAGGCACAGGAACTCGTCCAGACCAAGGAGTACTGCATCGACGACGAGGAGGCACTCGTCGAGCAGATCACCGACGCCATGGAACAACACCTCGCATTGGGGCTGTTTTTCCACGCCGCACTCGAAGACCTCTCGTAAACGCGGAGTAACGGTATCACAGATTGCCGGTCACTGCGGCCTGGCCTCGACATCGAGGCCTGTGTGCTCGCGCAGAACGGCGAGGACCGTTTCCGGTCGGTGCGATTCATACTGCCGGCTGTCCCTTCGTGAAGAGACGTTCCACCCGGGGATGGCGAGAGTCTTCACAGACGTACAGCCGGCAGTATCAGCAATCAAGTCGGCGTACCAGCACACCAGCGACTCGGAGGCCTCGGAGACGTCGTCGGTGTCGGCTACGACGGCATCTTCGGTGACGTCTGCGCGCGTCCCGGCCACGAGCGCGTGTGCACCCACAGATTCAGCAGCGAGGAGAATACGAAAGTCGAACTCGTCCAGTTCGACCGCGACGACCCCACTCGGAACCCGGAAGTGCTTGACGGTGACAACGAG
>CAZOWU010000159.1:0-5370 GCA_964583735.1 uncultured Halobacteriales archaeon
CGCCTACGGCGCCGACCTCGAACTCGTCGACGGCGACATCAGCGACTGCCGCGAGCGCGCTGACGAACTCGACCAGCGAGAGGGGTTCGTCCAGATGCGGCAGTTCGAGAACCCGGCAAATCCGAACTCCCACTACGAGACGACGGGCCCGGAGGTCATCGAGCAGGTGGGCGACCGGACCGTCGATGCACTCGTCGCCGGTGTCGGTACTGGAGGGACAGTCACCGGCATCGGCCGCCGGCTCCGGGAGGCGTTTCCCGATATCGAGGTCGTTGCCGTCGAGCCCGAGGAGAACGCGGTTCTCTCGGGCGAGGATCCCGGCGCCGACGACTTCCAGGGGATGGGGGCGGGGTTCGTCAGCGAGAACCTCGACGTGGACCTGCTCGACGACGTGGAGACCGTCCGGCTGGCGGCGGCCGAGGCGGAGTGTCGCCGGCTCGCCCGTACGGAAGGAATCCTCGTCGGACAGTCCTCCGGCGCCTCGAATCTCGCCGCAAAGCGGGTCGCAGAGCGCCTGCGCAACGACGCGGGTGTAGCGGACCCGCTCGTGGTGACGGTCTACTGGGACTCCGGTGAGCGGTACCTCTCGACGGGCCTGTTCGACGACTGAGAGCCGTTCGACGGGCCTGTCCGCTGACTGAGAGCCGTTCGACGGGTCTGTCCGACCCGGTCGATTCAGGCCTCGAATTCGGCTTCGGTCACCCGGACCCGGAGTGTGGTATCGACGTCGTGGAGGTCGTACTCCGGGACGGTTTCGCCGGTCCTGGCGACGTACATCGGGTCCAGCAGCTCCGGCAGTCCGTCCTCGCGCTCCCGAACGCCGTAGACCTGGAGGTACCGCCCCGTCTCGCCGGGGCCGAGTTCGTCGTCGCGAACAGCTGTCGCCAGCTCCCGGGAGAGCCACTCCGTCTCGCTGACCGACCTGTCCTCGACGAGCGCGCCGCGGGTGAAGCGGACGAGATACCAGTTCAGGTCGTTGCACAGCGCCACCGCGGCGCCGAGGCTAACTGTCTCGACGGTGACCGTGTTGGCGTACGGCTCCGCCAGGTCGTAGGTCGCCAGCGCTTCGCGGGCTGTCTCGCGGGACAACAGCTCGTACCGGAGGGTAACGTCGGCCGCGCCGAGCAGACAGACCCGCGGCATAGCGTGACTCACTTCACCGCTACGGCGGCCGACGCAAAGCGGTTTCGCCTCCCGCGGCGCTGCCGACCGGGTCGGGCACGTACTGGGCAGTTTCTTAACCTCGGGGCCGCAAAGAGCGGACGTGAGCGACGTGACTCAGGACGCCGGTGGCGAGTCCGGACCCGGGGGCCAGAGCGACGCCGGGGGTCGTCGTGGCGCCAGCGCCGAATCCGGGGCTGGCAACGGCAGCCCCGACCGCCACGAGCAGGTGACGGTGCACCCGACGCCGGGGCCAGGAAACTCGCTGCGGGGCTGGTACCGCCACCGCAACCCCCTCCGGGTGGTGGTCAACTACATCGTCATCGTGGTCTGTCGGGTCTCACCGAGTCTCCGGCTCAAGCGGTGGCTGTTGCGCCGGCTCGGCGTCACCGTCGGGAAGCGGGTCGCCTGGGGCCTGGAGTCGACCCCCGATGTCTTCTGGCCGGACCTGATCACCGTCGAGGCCGACGCGGTCATCGGCTACGACGCGACGCTACTCTGTCACGAGTTTCTCGTCGACGAGTACCGAACTGGGGCGGTTGTCATCGGCGAGGATGCGATGGTCGGCGCGGGCGCCATCGTCCTCCCCGGCGTGCACGTCGGCGAGGGGGCCCGGGTGGCGGCAAACTCGCTCGTTACCGAGGATGTCCCGCCGGACGCGACCGTCGCTGGCGTGCCCGCGGAGGTCGTGAGCCACGACGGCGACGACGGAGGGGTCGACAGAGGGCAGGGAACCTGACCGACCGCGAGCCGGCGTAGTCAGGCTTATTTTTTGCCCGCCGTTCTGGCCCGATATGGACTACGACGAGATGCTCAACCGCGGGATCGAGGAGGCGCCGGACATCGAGGGTAGCGGCGACCGGTTCGAGGTGCCGGACCCGGAGGTGCGACAGGAGGGGAACGTCACGGTCTTCGAGAACTTCCGGACAGTGTGTCAGGATTTCGACCGCGAACCCGAACACGTCTTCAAGTTTCTCCAGGACGAACTCGGGACGAGTGGCCACATCGACGAGAGCGAACGCGCCCGGCTCACCGGCGAGTTCGACCACCGCCGGATCCGGGAGGCCATCGAGGCCTACGCCGAGGAGTACGTCCTCTGCACGGAGTGTGGGCTCCCCGACACGCGGCTCGACCGCGAGCAGGGCGCGGTCATCCTCAGGTGTGAGGCCTGTGGCGCCAGGTCGGCGACCAGCGGCTGACCGGGACAGCGGGGGCGGCTTATCCCAGTTCCTGCAGGGTCTGTAGGTCGTGTTCCGTCCGCAGAAACTCCGAGAGCGCTCGCTGCTCCGCACAGTCGGGACAGTCGAAGCCGTCCTCGGCAGGCGGGAGACTCGAAGGGCTCGACTCCCACTCCTTGCGACACTCCGGACAGAGCAACCGGACGTAGGCTTCCTCCATGTGTGTTACTCACACGCACGAAAGGCGCAAAAAGGTTGTGCCGGAGTATCACGGCCCGGGGAACACCACCCGGGGCGACAGTGTCGTCAGGCCGGCACGCCGCTCTCGGCGTCCAGCAGTTCCTTGTACCGGTTGCGGATGGTGACCTCGGAGATGTCCGCCACCTCCGAGACTTCGCTCTGGGTGACCTTCTCGTTGGTGAGCAGCGAGGCGGCGTAGACGGCAGCGGCTGCCAGCCCAACCGGGGATTTCCCGCTGACCACGCCCTGCTCTTTGGCGGCGTCGAGCAGCTGGCGGGCGCGGCGCTCGGACTCCTCGGAGAGGTCGAGGTCCGACGCGAAGCGGGGCACGTAGCTTTTCGGGTCGGCGGGCTGGATCTCCAGGTTCAGTTCCCGGATAATATAGCGGTAGGTCCGTGTCAGCTCCATCTTCTCGACACGGGAGACGGTGGCAATCTCGTCGAGGCTGCGCGGGGTGCCGGCCTGTCGAGCAGAGGCGTACAGTGCCGCGGTGGAGACACCTTCGATAGAGCGACCGGGCAGGAGGTTCTCGTCCAGCGCCCGCCGATAGATGACGGAGGCTGTTTCGCGGACGTTCTCGGGGAGGCCGAGCGCGGAGGCCATCCGGTCGATCTCGCCGAGTGCCTGCTTGAGATTGCGTTCCTTGCTATCGCGGGTGCGGAACCGTTCGTTCCAGGTGCGCAGGCGCTGCATCTTCTCGCGTTGGCGGCTGGAGAGGGCGTTACCGTAGGCGTCCTTGTCCTGCCAGCCGATGTTGGTCGACAGCCCCTTGTCGTGCATCATCTGCGTGGTCGGCGCGCCGACGCGGGACTTCTGGTCGCGCTCGCTGGAGTCGAAGGCGCGCCACTCGGGGCCGGGGTCGATCTCGTCTTCCTCGACGACCAGCCCACACTCCTCACAGACTGTCTCCCCGTGCTCGGCGTCGTTGATCAGGGCGCCACTACACTCCGGGCAAACCAGGTCTTCAGACTCCGTCTGCTCCTCCGTCTGTTCCTCCTCTGTGCGCTCTGACGTCCGTATGTTGGGTGGTGATTCGCTCATGATTGACGTTCCGACGCGCTGGGGAAGCAACGAATAAATACCGCCTCCCAGGCTCGTTGACTGTTAGTTAGTCCGAAAACGTTATAAGTCTTTTGGTGTCGCGTGGTAACCATCCCCGTCCAGTCTTGCGGTGGGAGGGCCGAAGTCGGGGGGTCGGGCGAGGTCACTGGGACGTGTCCTGAACGACGGTGAGTTCGAAGCCCTCGTCGGTGGGGTCGTCGTCGGGCGAAAGGTACCCGGAGGCGAACGCGGTGGAGACTGTCCCCCCGTTCAGGGAGACGTCCGCGTCGTAGACGACGTCGCCGTCGTTGTCCATCGTGTCCGGGCGGACCTGGACGGTGTAGTCGGTTGCCTCGGCGGAGACGTACCCGGCGCCGGTGAACTGGACACCGTCGAACAGGACCGGCCCGGCGCTAACCGTCACGTCGACGGCACCAGCGTCGGGGGAGACGTGGACGGCCCGAAGGCGGGCCTGGTTTCCGCCGGGGGCCGAGTTGTCGTCGAGCAGCGGGAGCACCTGGAAGGTCGTCTCGTCGCTCGTCAGCTCGCCGGCGGCCACCAGCGTGTACTCCTTTGCTTCGAGAGTCGCCTCCTCGTCGAAGACCGCGTTGTCCTGGTTGCCGGCCTCGGTGATCGTGAACTGGTGGCCGCCCGCGGGCACCTCCAGGTAGTCGCTGACCGCCCGGAACGGAACGTCCTCTAGAGCAGCGTTGCCGTCGACGTAGACATCGACATTCGGCGCGTCCGGGGACATGTGCGCGGCCCGGACCCGGGCTGTGCCGTTCGGCGTCATTACCGCCTCGTCAGTCTCGGTCTCGGTCATCGTTCCTCTGCCGCCGTCGTCGGTCTCTGTGGCGGTGTCGGTGCCGTCTTCGTTGCCGTCGTCCCCGCCGCCGGCGCAGCCAGCCAGGCCGGCGGCCGCTGCGCCGCCGAGGGTCGCGATCAGCTGTCTCCGATTGAGGTCTGACATCACCGGATTCCAGGACTCGTCGGATAATGAAGAATTTCCGAAAAGTTTCCCGAGTCTCACCCAATTTCGTTCGGGTTGGGACCCGGTTGCCCTCTCGGTGGGTGATCACTATTAGCCCCGAGGCCGACGGCTGGAGGTCCGTCCCGCGGGTGGGGTCAGTCCCAGGTGACCCATGCCAGGAAGAGCAGGCCAAGAAGCTCCAGGACCTGCACTGTCGACATCGCACGCCCGGCAACGGGGGCAGCACTCCGCAACAGCTCCGCAACTGCCGGGTCCAGCACGTAGTAGTACAGCGCGAGGCCGTTCTCCGCGAGCAGGAGCACACCGAAGACGGCGAGCCCCAGCGCGTGCTTGGAGCCGAGCTGGCGGTAGTTCCGGCCCCAGATCCCGACCAGGGTCAGCAACACCACGACGTTGACTGCCGCGGCAGCCCCGGCGACGCTCAGCCAGAGTCCCATCTGTTCCTCCCTTGGCCGTACCGCCGTATAATCACTTTCCCAATTTCGACCATACTATGTTACCTCCTCGGCGATCTCCTCGACGGTGTCCCAGTGATGGCGCACCTGGTCACTGGGCAGATACACCGCCCCGTAGTCGTCGCCGCTGCTCGTGACGAGCCCGTTGTCGACGAGGACGTCGAGGTGGTGACGCACCGTCTTGTAGTCGAGGTCCAGGTTCTCGGCGAGCTGGTTGGCGTTTCTGGGTCTGTCCGAGAGGGCCTGCATGATCCGCACGCGGTTGGGGCCCCCGCGTGTCCCGGACAGTACGTACCAGAGGACG
>CAZOWU010000160.1:0-5361 GCA_964583735.1 uncultured Halobacteriales archaeon
AGCGGGAGCGGGCACGGGCGAGGAAGTCCCGTAGCGGCGCGCCTCATAGCGATTACTGCGAGTCTGTCCCGCTCTGACAACGCAAATTGTCTGCTACACACCGTGACACACCGATATCTGTGACCCGGTCACGAGACGAATCGCAGTACTCACTATCAGACGACGCCGCGGGTCAGTGAGCCGAGAAGTGGCAGCCCCAGCCCCGCGCCGACGGTGACGTACACCGCGGGGGTCAGCGCCAGCAACTCGCCGGCCTCCAGCCGCGGCGCGACCAGGACGAAGGCCCCGAGCGCGACGAGCCCGAAGAGCAGACCACCGACGACCGCGCGCTTGAGGTCCCGCTGGAGGACGCCGACGAACGCGCCGCCGAGTAGCAGTCCAACCCAGTGGCCCGTCGCAAGCACGAGCCCGAAGGCGACGGCGCCCGCCGTAACCAGGAGCCGCCGACCGCGGGTGCCGGTCCGGACCGCAGCGAGTACCGGCAAACGGCGGCCCTGGGTATCGCCGCCCTCCTCCGCTCCGTCGCTCATTCGTCTCTCCTCCCATTTTTTCCTTCGAAGGTGATATCGGAGTCGCCGTCGACAGACCTGGGTGCGGGCCGGTACTCACCGTCGGCCCACAGCCGGAGCTGGTCGTCGTAGTGCTCCGAGAAGAAGGAGCCGTCGTTGCCGCCGGGTAGGACCGTCACCGTCTCGCCGTCCATCGGGTAGACCGTCCGCTGGCTGCTGCCCGCGTCACCCTCCTTCCGGAAGTTCATCACGGTGAACGAGCCGCCGTCAGTCGGATACCGGGGGTAGTTCAGCGCCCCAACCTGGCCGCCGAAGGGGTGGTCGATGGCAGTTTGGTTGTAGTCTCCGTAGGTCTCCCACTCCTCGGACTCGACGCGCTCGACGGCCTGCTCCATCGCGCGGGCCAGCACCGCTCCCCGGTCCCCGCCGAAGGCCTCGTCGTCGGGTGGGAGCGTGACCAGCACCCACTCCTGGGGCCAGAAGGAGCTGTCGAGGCCCAGGTCGTCGTACTCGTCGCGCCAGGCCTCCTCGCGGAACGCCTCGTAGAAAAAGCGGAAGACGAGTGCGGCCCTCGAGTCCCGGTCGAGGCGGTAGTCCCAGTCGGCCATGGCGTCCAGAGAGGGGTCGGCCGCGTCGGGCATCCGCTCGCGGGCGTCGAGAAGCGCAGGGACGAGCAGCCGGGCTCTGACGTCGACGGTATCGCGCTGGAGCTCCTGCATAAACGCCCGGTCGATGACTCTCCCCTCCTCGACCGCGGCGTCGAGTTCCTCGTAGATCCGGGTGCCCCGGAAGCCGGAGGCGGATTCCTGGCCAATCGGGTAGACCGGGTCGTCGACCAGCCGCTGGTTCGCGGTGCCGATGTAACTGGGTTGGATGACGCCGGGCTTCTCGTCGAATGGGATGAATCCCTCCCAGGAGGACTGGCCGAACGGTTCGAAGCCCTCCCACTCGGCCTCGCCGGCCGAGCCGTCGAAGACACGGTCACCCCGCACCACGTCACCGTCGACCCGGCGGACCGGGATTTTCCCGGTCGCCCAGTAGAGGGTGTTCCCCTCCCGGTCAGCGTAGACGAAATTCTGGGTCGGGGCGTCGAACAGCTCCAGGGCCTCGAGCACGTCCTCGCGGCCGGTGCTGCGGCTGAACTCGTGGATCGCCTGTGACTCGCGGGTGCCGGACATGCCGGTCCAGGCGACGCCGACGTGGCGGGTCTCGCCGTCGACCTCCCGGTCGAGGAAAGCCCCGTGGACGGTCTTCTTGACAGTGACCTCGCGGTCCTCGCCGTCCGCCACTTCGACGGTACGGGTCTCGGTGTCGAACTCGCGCGACTCCCCCCGGTAGCGGTAGCGCTCGCGTGCGTCGTCGGTCTCGTAGGTGTACAGGTCCACCACGTCCGCGCCCGTGTTGGTGAACCCCCAGGCGCCGTGGTCGTTCTCGCCGGCGACGACGAAGGGGATTCCGGGAAAGGCGACGCCGCGGACGTCGATGTCGCCGGCACTGACCCGCTGTTCGTACCAGACCGGGGGTGCCATCAGCGTCAGGTGCATGTCGTTTGCGACGATCGGCTGGCCGCTCGCGGTGTGCTCGCCGGAGACGAGCCAGCTGTTCGAGCCGAGATACGGCGGCGGCTCGAACCCCCCGAGCCAGTCGGCGAAGCCGGCGTCGACGGCGTCACCGACGCGGGCGTCCGCGTTCGACGCGTTGACGCCCCGGCCGGCGACGCCGTGGATCTCCCCGCCGACCCGCTCGGGCCGGAGGACCGGGTAGCCGTGGTCGAACTGCGCGTAGCGCTGCCGGTAGGTGTCGGCGTCGAGCCGGTCGCGAAGAAGCGCCTGCCGGAGCGTGCCGAAGCTGCCCGTCAGCCCCCACGAGACCTGCACACCCACGAGCAGCGACGCCACGACCGACCACTCCCGGGGCTCGTAGCCCAGCAGGCCGAACTCCAGCGGGAGCGGGCCCTCCTCGATGTAGGCGTTGACCCCGTCGGCGAAGGCTTCGGTCACCCGCTCGGTGTCGGTCCCGGCGACCGCCTCCGCGGAGGCCTCGGCAGCACCGAGGAAGTCCATCCGGACGTTGAAGATGTCGGAGTCGACGACCTGCTCGCCGGCGACCTCGGCGAGCGTCCCGCGCATCCGCCGGCGGACCAGGTCCATCTCGAACAGCCGGTCGGCGGCCTGCGCGTAGCCGACCGCGAAGTAGGCCGCCTGCTCGGTGTCGGCCTCGACGTGGGGGACGTGATAGTCGTCGTAGGTGACCGTCGCCGGACCGTAGGGGCTGTCGACCGTGGCGGGGACCCGCCGGGTCGAGTCCCAGGCCCGCCCGCTGAAGGGTGCGAACCGCTCGAGGAGGTCGCCGGCCGGCGAGAGCGCGGCCGCGCCCGTGCCGCCGGCCACGAGCGCGCCCAGCACGGCCCGCCGCGTCGTCTCGTAGTTCATTCTCTGAACGGAAGGTGCGACCGGTCAAAAAAGTGGCTACGAGAAACACCCTCGGCGTTGTTTGTGGACGAGTACGGCCCTACGCTGTGAGAGTCCTACCGGTTCCAGGCCGCGTTCTCGGGGTCGATGAGCCGCTGGCGCTCCTCGATGCTGTCCAGCCGGTCCAGGTCCTCGTCGTCGAGTTCCAGCGTTCGTGCCTCCCAGTTCTCGCGGACGTGGTCGCCGGTGGCCTTCGGGATGGGGACCACGGCATCCTGGGCGAGACACCACAGTAGCGAGACCAGCGGGACCGAAACCCCGTGTTTCTCGGCGACGGCTTCCAACACAGGGTGCTCGAGTTGCGCGCGGCCGAGCGGGCAGTACGCGACCACCGGGTGGCCGTGCTCGCGAGCGTACGCCCGCAACTCCTCCTGTGGGAGCAGCGGGTGGCACTCCACCTGGTGGACGGCGACGGGCGCTTCGAGCAGGTCGCAGGCCTCGTCGAGCAACTCGGGCGTGAAATTCGAGAGCCCCACGTGGCGGGTGACCCCCGCCTCGCGGAGGTCGTCCATCGCCCGCAGGGACCCCCCGGGGTCGTAGGCCCGCATCGGCCAGTGGACGTAGAGCAGGTCGACAGTTTCGACGCCGAGCCGGTCGAGGCTCTCTTCGGCTGTGCGCATGGCGTCCTCGGAGGCGAGGTTCGAGGGGTGGATCTTGGTCGCGAGGACGACCTCCTCGCGGGCCACGTCGGCCGCGGCGAGCCCGTCACCGACGGCTTCCTCGTTGTCGTACATCTGGGCGGTGTCGATGTGGCGGTAGCCCATCTCCAGGGCGTCGGCGACGGTCTCGCGGCAGGTCTCCGGGTCCGTGTTTCCGGACGTCCCCAGCCCCATCTCGGGCAGGTCGAGCGCCATACCCCGGCGACGGACGGACCGCCTGAAAACGTACCGGCAGCGTCCGGCAGGAGGGGAGAACAACCGTCTCTGGACGTCGGATTGCGCTCAGAAGACTTCGGTGAGAGCCTCGTCCAGCGCCGAGACACCCTCGTCGATCTCGGCCTCGCCGACAGTCAGCGGCGGGGAGACGATCACCTGGGTGTTCGGGCGAGCACTGCCACACAGGACGCCGTGCTCGCGGGTCGCCGAGAGCACGTCGTCGACGGGATTGTCCTCGTCAGTCACCCGCGGGTCGACGAACGGGTCGCCGGTAGCGGGGTCGGCAAACTCCACGCCCCAGAGGTAGCCCCGGCCGTGGACGTCACAGACCACGTCGTGTCTCTCCTCGAGGTCCCGCAGCCGGGATTCGAAGTGGTCGGCGTGTGCGGCCACGTTCTCGATGAGGCCGTCTTCGTACTCCTCGACGGCCGCCAGTCCCGCGGCGCAGGCGACCGGATGGCCGGAGAAGGTCTGGCCCAGCGGGAACCCCTCCTCCTCGAAGTGAGCCGCGATATCCCGGCGGGCGATGACCCCCGCCAGCGGGATGTACGCGGAGGTCACTCCCTTCGCGAAGGTGATCATGTCCGGCTGGACGTCCTCGGTCCCGATCCCGAACCAGTCGCCACACCGTCCGAAGCCGGCGATGACTTCGTCGCTTATCAGAAGGATGTCGTACTCGTCGCAGAGTTCACGGAGCTGCGTGAAGTAGTCGGCCGGGGCCGGGTAGGCACCGCTGGTCCCGCCGACGGGCTCGGTGAGGATGGCCGCGATAGAGTCCGGCCCCTCGTTGTGGATGACAAACCGGAGGTGCTCGATGGCCTGGTCGGCGAGTTCCTGGGGGTCGTCGGTGTCAAAGGCCCGGGGGAGCGGCGGGAGGAACTTCCCCGAGCCGGTGGTGGCGGCGTGGCGCTCGATGGGAGCGCGGGTCTGGGGGTCGCCGGTGAACGAGCCCGCACCGTAGGTTGCGCCGTGGTACGAGCGCCAGCGGGTGAGGATCTTGTTGCCGTCGGCGTACTCCCGGGCGAACTGCGCGGCGGCCTCGTTGGCCTCGCTGCCCGAGATGGAGAAGAGCACGTCGGTCAGCCCGTCGGGTGCGACCTCGGCGAGCCGGCCCGCCAGCGCCGAGCGGGCGTCGTTGTGTTTTGCCGAGGAGACGTACTGGACCTCGCGGAGTTGCTCCTCGATGGACTCGATGATGGCTTCGTTGCCGTGCCCGGCGTTGACGCAGTACAGCTGCGCGATGAAGTCGAGGTAGGTCCGCCCGTCACCCGCGGTGACGCGGGCGCCGTCGCCCTCGACGATTTCCAGGGCCTCCTTGCCCGGGTCGTGCCAGTGCGGGAACGCGCGCGAGTCGTCGGTGGGTCTGCTCGTCTGCTGCTGTCCTGACATACGTCACGTATTGGCAGGGACCGACTTGTAGTTACTGCTGTGGCAGGCGGCGGTGCCGGGGCACCCGTCACCGGAGCGGAGCGTGCCGGCTACCCGTCACCGGAGCGGAGCGTGCCG
>CAZOWU010000161.1:0-5356 GCA_964583735.1 uncultured Halobacteriales archaeon
GCGTGCCGGCCTCGAACTTCCAGGGGAGCTCGTTCCAGGTCGAGTCCTCGAAGGTCACCTTCCGGATCATCTCGCCGCCGTAGAGGTACGGCTCCATCTCCTCGAGGATCCGCTCTTTCCCGTAGAGGACGCCGATCCCCGTGGGGCCGCACATCTTGTGCCCCGAGAACGCGAGGAAGTCGGCGTCGATGGCCTGGACGTCGACTGGCCGGGTGGGGACCGACTGGGCGCCGTCGACGAAGATGTAGGCACCGTGGTCGTGGGCCAGGTCGGCAAGCTCCGCGACCGGGTTCACGGTACCGAGGGTGTTGGAGATGTGGACCACGCTGACCATCGCAGTGTCCGCCCCAACCAGCTCGCGGGCGTGGTCCATGTCCAGGTATCCGTCGTCGTCGACCTGGATGTACCGGACCGTCGCGCCCGTCCGCTTTGCGATCTGCTGCCACGTCACGAGGGAGGCGTGGTGTTCCATCTCCGTCAGCACCACCTCGTCGCCGGGGCCGAGTTCGTTCAGCCCCCAGGCGTAGGCCACGAGGTTCATCGACTCCGTCGTGTTCTTGGTGAAGACGACCTCCTCGCGGCCCTCGGCGCCGATGAACTCCGCAACGCGGTCGTGGGCCTCCTCGTAGGCGATGGAGGCCTCCTGGCTGAGCTGGTGGAGCCCGCGGTGGACGTTGGCGTTGGTCGTCCGGTAGTAGTCTGCGATTGTTTCGACGACCGGCTCCGGTGTCTGCGAGGTTGCGGCGTTGTCGAGATAGACGAGCTGTTCGCCGCCGAATTCGCGGTCGAGGATCGGAAAGTCCTCGCGGATCCGCTCGACGTCGAGCAGGTCTGAAGATTGCACTCCCATTACCGACAACAGTACCTCCACGGACAACATCGTTTCGGTCCGCCAAAAAAAGCATTCGCAGAACCCAAATTTACAGCCAGAGCAGCTGGGCGTGGCGCGTCCCGCCCAGGTCGAGGACGTTCTCCTCGTCGACGAAGCCGTGCTCGACGGCCAGCCCGACGGCCTCGGTCCCGACGATATTGGCGGTGGTACAGTTGGCGAGACTGTTCACCACCTCCTGTTCGCCGGCCTCCTCCCCGTCGTAGAACGCCTCCTCGACAGTCAGCGAGACGTCACTGTTCTCGAAGGACTCACCGAGGATGTCGGCATCACAGACCGAGACGAGCACCCCCTCGTCGGTGTCCCGCTCGGTGAGCAACAGCGTCATTCCAGCAGCCGGTCGTCGTCGCCGTCGACGAGCTGTTGTTCCTGCTCCTGGCGGATTTCCTCGGCCTGCTCGGCGACCTCTTCGGCGCGTTCGTCCTCACCGACCTGCTCGAGGGCGACGGCTTTCTCTTCGAGCAGGTCCGCGTTGCGAAAGCCCAGCCGGACCGCGTTGTCGAAGCAGTTCAGGGCGTCGTCGTGGAGGCCACGCTCGTTGAGGAAAAAGCCCCGGTTGTACCACGCCTGGCCGAAGCGGGGGTCGAGTTCGACGGCCCGCTCGGCGTGTTCCAGGGCCTGCTCGGTGCGGCCGAACTCCCAGAGTGCGTAGGCGAGGTTCGTCTCCGCGGCGGCGGCGTGTTCGGACTCGTCGTCGATGTCGAGCGCCTCCCGGTAGGCGCCGATGGCGGCGTCGTACTCCTCGAGTTCGGCGTGAGCGGCGCCTTTGTTCACCCGGGCCTCCTGTTCGACGAGCTCGTCCTCGGCGAAGTGGGCGACGCGCTCGAAGGTGTCGGCGGCTTGTTCGTGGCGGTTGATCCCCATGTACTCGAGGCCGACATCGAGCAGCCGCTCGGGGTCGACCTGGTCTGCGACGATCTGTTCGCCCTGAAGCAGGTCGGTCAGGGCGTGTGAGTCGACCGGGTCGACCTGGCCGGCACCGGCGTCCATCTCCGGCGGGTCGAGGTCGAAGGGGTCGTAGGGGTCGGAAAAGCCCTGGCCCTCCGAGAACTCGTGGTCGCGGTCCTCGGGGTCCCGTGAGTCGTCCATACTGTCGATTCGGCAGGCGGAAGGTTAAGGGCTACGTCCCGAAGGTGAGGTATGCGACTGTTCGTCAGTGTCGACCTCGACGGGCTGGCCGACACGGTCCGGGCGGTCCAGGCGCAGTTCGAGGGGGCGAGCGGGCTGAATTTCGTCGACCCCGAGCAGGCCCACGTCACCCTGAAGTTCCTCGGCGATACTGGCGAGGAGCGCGTCGACAGACTGACCGACGAACTGGCCGCGGCCGTCACCGACAGCGGCGTCGAGCCCTTCACCGCCACGGTCGGCGGGCTGGGTGTGTTCCCACAGCTGGACTACATCAGCGTCGTCTGGCTCGGTGTGCGAGAGGGCGGCGAACGGCTGACGCGGCTGCACGAGGCCATCGAGCAACGGACCGTCGCGATGGGGTTCGAGCCCGAGGCCCACGACTTCACGCCACACGTCACCCTCGCGCGGATGGAACACGCTGGGGGCAAGGAGCTCGTCCAGGACATCGTCGAGCACCGGGACCCGGACGCAGGTCAGCTAGCGGTCGAGGATATCCGGCTCACCGAGAGCATTCTCACCGACGGGGGACCGGAGTACCGGACGGTCTCGGCTATCCCGCTCTGATAGTGATTGTTGTCGTCTGTTCCCGGCGCTTGCCGACCCCGATGCGGGCAATCGCCGGGGCATCGGGACAACGATCACTACCAGTCTGGAACCAGGCACACCGCCGCTGGACCGTCGCAGGGTGGCGGTCGAGCCGGGCCGCGAGTTCGGGGACGGTCGCCGGTCCCTCCTCGAGTGCTGCCAGTACCCGCGGTTCCGTGTCGATCGAGTTTACTTTCCGTCCCCGCCCGACGTGCAAGACTGCCGGCCCGCGACACCACGGTGGTTTATACAAGAACGGCGACGGCCAGGAAGAGCACCACCACACCGAGCACGTCACAGACGTTGGTGACAACGGGAATGACGACGTCGTCGGGGTCCAGCTCCAGCCGGTAGGCGACGTATGTGGTGACGGCCGTCACCAGCACGGCAAGCAGGGACAGCAGGAACCCGCTCGTGACCGCGACGACGAGCACCGTCGTCGGCCCCAGCCGCGCTCCGGTCGTCACCGCCGCCAGCCCCCAGGCCCCGAGGCCGACGGCCGGGAACACGGTCAGTGCGAGTCCGACAGTGGCCGCGGCGTTGCCCGCCAGCGTCTCGTCCCCGGGCTCGAACTCGACGGTCCCGAGGTGGACCGCCGTCGAGAGCCGCGCGGCGAGCACGCTCCCGAGGTTGCCCGCCGTGCCGATGGTGACCGGAACCAACACGAGAAGCGACGGGGAGGCGAGTAGCTGGGCCTCGAAGCTCCCGAGGACGAGCCCGCTGCCGACCTCGACGAGCGTCAGCGCCAGCAGGACGGGCAGCATCGCGCGGGTGATCGCCCCGACCCGCCAGTCGGTGGCCATCTACCCACCCCCCACGAGCAGGACGGTCCGGACCGCGAGCAGCAGGAAGGCGACCCCGAAGACGTCGCCCGCGGTCGTCACGATCGGCCCCACGAGCGTGTCGGGGTTGTACCCCCGGCGGTAGCCAGCAAACACGACCAGCACGACCGACGCCGCGAGGACGACTCCCGATAGCAGCCCAGCGAGCAGGGCGATGGCGACCAGCGTCCACACCGGCGCGACCGTCCGTCCCAGCCCGGAGAGGACCAGGAAGGTGGCAGTCGCGGCGAAGGCACTGGCGAGCAGGCCGTTGAGCAGGGCGGCCGCGACAGCGCCCCCGAGCCGGCGGTCCGCGCCCACCCGGGGCTCGACAAGCCCCTGGTGGAGGCCCGTGGCGACCCGCGCGCCCAGCGAGCCGTAGACGTTCCCGCGGGTGGCAAGCAGGGCGGGCACGAGCACGAGCAGCCCGTCGACCCGAGCGAAGTCCCCACGCATCCCTCCGAGCACGACGCCCGCGAGCAGGCCACCGACGACGCTGGCCGCAAGCGCGGGCAGCCCCTCGCGGTAGGCCTCCCTGGTCACCTCGCGGATGCTCATGGTCACCCTCCACAGGCGCCCGGAAGAAAAATGCTCAGACACGACCCGGCCGGCGGCAGGGATGGTTCACACCCGTTTCACGCAGCCACCGGCGACCCCCGACCTGGACATCCTGCTGACGAACGACGACGGGGCCGACGCCGCCGGCCTGGTCGGGCGCTACGGGGAGCTGACCGCCCTCGGCGACGTGACGGTACGCCGACGGGCACGCCCGCCGACTGCGTCGCCTACGGACTGCGGGGGCTCGAGACGGCGTTCGACCTGGTCGTCTCGGGCTGTAACCACGGTCCGAACGCGGCCAACTACGTCACCGGCCGGTCGGCCACCGTCGGCTTCGAGAACCCGTTCCCGCCGACCGACCGCCAGCGCGACCGGTACCCACGGGGGACCGACCGCCGGGCGCCGGTCGACGGGGCAGTCGGCGTCTCGCCGCTGTCGACCGACCACGACGACGTCGAGAGTGAGCCACTGGCGGCACTCGTCGACACCTCCAACGGCCCGAACGGGTCGAAAGCGCCGTCGCCTGCTCCAGCAGAGAGTCCTCAGTCGCCGAACGGACCGCCGCCACCACCCATGCCGCCCATGCCACCGGGGCCGCCCGGTCCGCCGGGGCCGCCACCGCCCTGCATCTGCTGCATCATCCGCTCCATGTCGGCGTCGCCCATCCCCTGGAACTGGTTGAGGGTACGCTCCATCATCTTGTGTTGCTGGAGCAGTTCGCGGACGCGGTCCTCGGAGGTGCCGGAGCCGCGGGCGATCCGCTTGACGCGGCTCTGGCCGACGCTGCGTGGCTCCTCGAGTTCGGCCTCGCTCATCGAGTCCATGATGACGTCGAACTCCCGCATCCGGTCGGCGGTGACGTCCATGGCGTCCTCTGGCAGCTGGTCCTTGAGCCCGCCGCCCAGCCCGGGGATCATGTCCATCACCTGGTCCAGCGGCCCCATGTTGTTCATCGCCTGCATCTGCTTGCGCATGTCCTTCAGGGTAAACGAGCCCTCGAGCATCTCCTCGGGGTTCCAGTCGTCCTCGCCCTCTTGGGCCTCCTCCATAGCGCGTTCGACGCGCTCGGTGAGCTGCTCGAGGTCGCCCATCCCCAGCAGACGGGAGATGAACCCGGAGGGCTCGAAGCGCTCGATGTCCTTGACGGTCTCACCGGTACCGAGAAAGGCGATGGTGGAGTCGGTCTGGTCGACTGCCGCGAGCGCTCCGCCACCCTTCGCGGTCCCGTCGAGTTTGGTGATGGCGACGCCCTCGATGCCGATAGCCTCCTCGAACTCCTGGGCCTGGTCCTTCGCCGACTGTCCCATGGCAGCGTCGACAACCAGCAGATTCCGGTCGGGGTCGACGGCGGCGTCGATCCGCTCGATCTCCGCGA